>DATEWL010000264.1:0-3006 GCA_035258025.1 Candidatus Acidiferrum sp.
CTGCTTCCCGGCGCCCGCGAACGTCTGGCCAAAGTTTCCGGCATCGTGCTCGCCTATCCCAGCCTCCACGTCGCGATTGAAGGACACACCGACAGCGTAGGCAGCGACGAATACAATCAGGACCTCAGCGAGCGCCGCGCCCAGTCCGTCCGCGATTACTTCGTGCAGCAGGGAATCCCCTCCGCCACGATCGAAGCCCGTGGCTTCGGCAAAACCGCGCCCATCGCCTCCAACGACACCCCCGAAGGCCGCCAGCGCAACCGCCGCGTCGAGCTCGTCGTCAACGGCGCCGCCATCGGCAACGCTTCTGCAACCTCAGCATCGACGTCACAGCCCTAACCTATCGGGCTCCATCTCGTCGTCGATGAGTGGTGCTCCTCTTTCCACGCGCCCACATTTCATTTCAGTCCACGAATCCCAATCTGGAACGTTTCCTGCCTCGCCGCACGTTCTCCCGAAGCATTCGCTCCCACTAAATAAGGCCACGGGCTCGTCAATCCTTCCTCCCTCACACGATTAGGTACCAGAATGTCGCGCCGCGCCCTCTCCTCTGGCTGGTCACTTGCCACTGCAGGTTGTGCGTATCACTGGCCGCATCCCTAAAGAAGTTCCCATCCTCCTGATCGGCAGCGATCTCGACGGCAAAGTTTTCTCTGAGCCCACCAACACCGTTCTCCTCAGCCTCCACGGCGCCGGCATCATTTCTCATCACAAGCTTTCACCCGAACAGGAGCTCATCCTTCGTTGCCCCGACCGCAACAGCGAAACCGCCGTCCGCATCGTCGGCGAAATGGGCTCCTCCAACGTCATCCACACCTATGGCCTCGCGTTCGTCGATCCCAACCTCAATTTTTGGAGCCTGGAATTTCCGCCGCTCACTCCCGCCGAACTCGCCGCTGGCCAGTTGTCTCCGGTCTGCACTTCCTGCAAAACTCTCGAAAACCTCGACAACACCAGCGTCGAAGCGGACCTCTGCGCCGCCAATAAAAGCGTCCTTCGTTTCTGCAAACACTGCGTCTTTTCCACCCTTTGGAAACTAGCCCGCACCACAGCAAACAAAGTCTTGGCCAATCGTCTCCGCACGTTGCCTTCATGCCATCTTTGGCAAATCGTCCAGGCGAGTATCGGTGCAATTTTGGTTCCGAAAAAAAAACAGGCGAGCGCCTTCGGCCAGACTTCGGCACGAATCGCGCCCGCCTTTTTCACACTATAGATAGGAGGCTAGACGAACTGTCAGCCTTTCACGTTGATCGTCACTGGTTCCGCCAGCTTAAACGTCACCCGAGTCTCAGGAGCGAGCTTGATGTCCTTCTTTCCCGTTAGAAGGGCAACCGTCGTTCCGGCTCCCGCACCTATCGGTCCGCCGATCAGCGCGCCCGTTCCTCCTCCGGCCAGCGCGCCAATTACAGCTCCTCCAGCCGCTCCACCGCCAATCCAGCCGAGGTTATGTTTTGCATGGCCGTGGCCAACGCGCGGATGTGGGATGGTCCGAACATCGTAGTTCTGCCCGTCCACCGCCACGGACTGCAGCGCAAGCTGCAACCGCGCTCGGCCCATCAGCCTGCCGGATTGATGGGCGTCAACGACTAACCCCTCGGCGTGAGCGCCCTGTGGAATTACCGTCTTGCCGTCTACAACGACCGGCTCGGAGACCGTGGCCTCAAAATGGTCTCCCGGGTTGCTCCGGTTACTGGATAGGGCCTGGTCCAGCGTCACGTGTATCGCTGTGTCCTCGGTCAGCGTCACTGGGTCGGCGCGGTCCGGCAATGTCTTGGCAGCCAGGGTCAGTGCGGCCGCCAGCAACACCGAACTTCCGATCGCCAGGTAGTGCCGTTTGGTAAGAATCATAAGCACCTCCACTCAGATAAGTCGCAGATGTTTTTCCTTCGCGGGCCTTTTTAAATTATTTGAAATGAGGGAGATGCCAATCCTGTGCTTCAAATACCGCGGCAAGAATTACAAGGCTTGGGGATTTCTGGAGTACTGTAACTACTAGCGGCAAAATCAGCGCGAATCGCACCGCTCCTGTATTTCCGTCGCACCGTTTTCCTTCCTACTCAGCGCTTCGATTCTCGCCTGCAAAGAAGGCGGTTGCTCAAACGTACTGCGTGTTGTCGGAGAACGTATCCCAACTATTTTCAGTGTCGCGCCCCTCGATCCGCGAAACCAATTCACACAGTTCGCAGTCACGCGAATGATGCTGCAATACCGCGTAAGCTCTCGCAAAATTCGCTTGCAAGCGCAGGAGTTCGTCGCCTTCCTCCGTTTTAATCGAGCCAGACTGAGAAAACTCGTCACGCCGTTTGTTCCAGATCTCCAGCGCGCCCTGACACTCTTCGAGGAACCTCTGGTATTCGCTACAGACCGTTGTTTTGATGGAGAGTTGGTTGCTCATACGCTTCTCCCTTCACCGTCGTATGTGCATTTTGTTCTCCAACGAACGTAACTCCCGCGTTTTGTGGACTTTGAAACAAAAATCCGCTTTTCGGAGGCTGGGTCCCGGTACGAAGAAAGGCCTGATTCTCCACTTTTCGATTGTAATTTTTACTAGCCAACGCCGATGCTCTGCGTCTCCCCGCCAACACCGTGGCCGCGGCCCCACGCTTTCGGCCAACGCTCTCCTTGCTATCTCAAATGAAATTAGTGTCATAGCAAATGGCCGTCCCCCTGCTCCTTCTACCGACAGCGTTTGGACAAGGAGGCTTTCCCATGCACACCCGGCGGCGAATCATTCTTCTCCTGTTGCTCGTGTTGCTCGCAATTCCGGTGTGCCTCTCCGGCTGCAACACCACCCGCGCCCGCTCCACACCCACTCGCTCGTCCATTGTCAAAGCGCAAACACCCGCGCCTTCATCCTCAAAACACGCGCCCCGTGATTCCGCATTCTCCGTTTACAACAATCCCGCTTACCGCGTCTCCTTCCGCTATCCCCGAACCTACTCTCTCGCCGAAGAAGACCTCGCCGACGGTTCGTCCCTCAAGACCCAGCAGCAACTCCAATCCGAT
>DATEWL010000265.1:0-11331 GCA_035258025.1 Candidatus Acidiferrum sp.
TCAAGGAGCGCTCGAAGTCGGAAAGCGCGTGCGATCGGAGACGGAATTAGGGACGCGGCCGATGTCCGTTGCGTCTGCTGGTGTAAAGCTCGCGGAACGGATTTTCGGCAAAATGAATGATCGCAGTGCGCTTGTGCTGGGAGCAGGAACGATCAGCGAGCAGGTGGTCAACCAGCTAAGAGATCGCGGCATCGCGCGGCTGTTCATTATGAATCGCTCGCGCGAACGCGCTGATGAACTGGCGCTGCGCGTTGGTGGGAAGGTTGTCGGCTGGGGCGAGTGGGAAACGGCGCTGACGGCGGCGGATGTAGTCGTTTCCTCGGTCGCCTCCGAAGAACCGGTCTTGCGGCGCGAAATACTTCATGCGGCAATGTCCGCGCGTGGCAACCGCGCGCTCTTCCTGATGGATTTGGGACTGCCGCGCAACATTGAGGCCTCCGCCGCGGAACTATATAACATCTACATATACAACATCGACGACCTCACGGGGATCGTGGAGCAGAACCGGCATGCGCGCGAGAGTGAAGTGCCGCGCGCCGAAACGATCGTGGACGAGCATGTCGGCAAATTCCTATCCTGGCAAGCGAGCGTGGAATTGGTTGGATTGGTGGACGCACTGCGCGCGCGATTGCGGGAGGAGCGGGAGGCTTTCATTCGCGCACGCATGGACTCCATGAATCACTTAAGCGTGGCTGAACGGGAGCGCATGGAATCCATGATGGACGAGTTGCTCGAAAAGCTTTTGCTGGAACCAGCGGAACGGCTGCGGGGAGAGAAAGAACTTCGCCGCAAAATCCAAAATGTGGAAGCGCTGAGGGATCTTTTCCTGTCGAACAGGGAGAAGCCGTGAGACACCTGCGCATCGGCACGCGTGGCAGCGTACTGGCGAAATGGCAGGCGGAATTTGTTCGCAAGCAACTCTTCGCGAGCGCTGGGGTGGAAACTGAGATCGTCATTATCAAGACCTCGGGCGATAAGCTGCAAACGTCTTCGCTCTCGCAAATCGGCGGGAAGGGAATCTTCATCAAGGAACTTGAAGAAGCGCTTCTCGATGAATCGATTGATCTTGCGGTGCACAGCGTCAAGGATGTTCCCACCGATACTCCTTCGCGGTTGATGTTTCCGGCAGTATGCCGGCGAGCAGATGTGCGAGATTGCCTAGTTGGCGCGAACGGAGCGACGGTCGCGACTCTGCGGCAGGGAGCGCGAGTGGGCACTGGAAGTCTTCGGCGGCAGGCGCAGCTTCGGCATATTCGGCCTGATTTGGACGTGCGTGATCTGCGCGGGAATGTGGATACGCGTTTACGGAAAGTAGAGAGCGGAGAGTACGAGGCGGTGATGCTCGCGAAGGCGGGGCTCGACCGCTTGGGCTGGAGCGGACGCATTACGGAGACTCTGTCTCCTGAAGTTTTTCTGCCGGCCGTGGGGCAGGGAGCGATTGCTGTCGAATGCCGGCTGAAAGACACAGAAGCGGCAGGCATAGTTGGCGGGCTGGACGACGCCGAAACGCGAACAGCAATTATTGCGGAACGGTCTCTGCTCGCCGCTTTGCACGGAGGATGCCAGGTGCCCTCGGTGCTTGGGCGCGGATCGAGCGCGACGAACTGGTGCTCGAAGCATGCGTATGTTCCGTCGACGGTCTGCAGTACGTAAAGCAGAGGGCGACATCGGCGCCGGATAGGGCTGCGGAGCTCGGCGGGCACATGGCCAACCTGTTGATGGAAGCGGGGGCCCAGAGCATCCTTGAAGAGGTGACCCGTCAACGTGGCTGACGCGACCGCATCTCCGCTCCATAGAAAAGTCGTACTCATTACTCGCGCCGCAGCGCAAAGCAACCAGCTATGCGAGGAGCTGAACGTTCGAGGCGCAATAGTTAAGCACTTGCCGCTGGTTTCGTTTGCGCCACCTGAAAATTACGATGAGCTGGATGCAGCGTTGTCCAGCATTGAAACATTTGATTGGATTCTGTTTACAAGCGCAAACGCGGTACAGGCTGTGGAAAGGCGCGGAGAAGAACTCGGCCGCAGTCTGGATGCGCTAGCGAAGTTGCCGACTGCCGCGGCGGTAGGCCCAGCCACTTCGGGCGCGGCAGAAGCTGCTGGATTCTCGGTGGAGTTTGTGGCGGCGGACCATAGCGGAGCGGGACTCGCCCGGGAACTTGGTCCAGAGTTGCGCGGCAAGAAAGTTTTTTTGCCGCGAAGCGACCGTGCGAATGAGGATTTGCCAGCGGCGCTGCGACGGAGCGGGGCGCTGGTGACAGAAGTCGTGGCTTACAGGAATTTGCCCCCGAGCGGCACGGATCGAAACAAGTTTCACGAAAGCCTGAAGGATGGAGTTGATGGTATTTTGTTTTATAGCCCGAGCGCGGTGCAAAACTTTCTCGAACTTCTTGGAAGGGAACGATTGGCAACTGTGCAGGGGAGAGCTGTAATGGTAGCCATCGGGCACGCAACCTCGGCGGCGTTGAGCAGCGCTGGGATACAAAGGATTGCCAGAGCGACCGACACCACGACAAAAGCGATCGTCGAAGCGTTAGAGGGGCATTTGGCGCGCACGAAGAAACGGTCGGCAGTTGGAGCAGAAGACGAATGAGCTTCCCTACTCACCGACCACGGCGTTTGCGGCGAAGCGAAGCGCTGCGCGGATTGGTGCGCGAGACGCGGCTGGCGACTGCTGGATTGATCTATCCCATGTTCGTGTGTCCCGGCGCGAAGGTGCGCAAGGAAGTCAGCTCCATGCCGGGAGTTCATCAACAATCCGTTGATCAGATTGCGGAAGAGTGCAGGGAAGTGGAAGCTCTGGGCCTACCGGGCGTGATTCTTTTTGGGTTGCCGGAGTCCAAGGATGCGCGCGGCACGACTTCAACTTCGGCGGAAGGCGTAGTTCAGAAAGCGATTGAAGCCATTCGGAAAGCGAATCTGAAATTATTGGTCATCACCGACGTTTGTTTGTGTGAATACACGGATCACGGTCATTGCGGGGTGATCGAGAACGGGGATGTTGCCAATGACGCGACGTTGCCCATTCTTGCGACGCAGGCATTGTCGCATGCGCGCGCCGGTGCGGACATTGTTGCGCCGTCCGACATGATGGATGGGCGAGTGGCGGCGATTCGGGAAACGCTCGATCAACACAAATTTAGCGACATCGCCATTCTCGCGTATGCCGCTAAGTACTGTTCGGGTTTCTATGGACCTTTTCGCGAGGCGGCGGATTCGGCGCCGCAATTCGGCGATCGTCGCAGCTATCAGATGGATCCTGCGAATGCGCGTGAGGCGCTGAAGGAAGTTGCGCTGGATCTCGAAGAAGGCGCGGACATTGTGATGGTGAAGCCTGCGCTGCCATATCTCGATGTGATTCGGCGCGTACGGGATGCGTTCGATGTTCCCGTTGGGGCATACAACGTGAGCGGTGAGTACGCGATGGTCAAAGCGGCCGCACAAAAGGGCTGGCTGGACGAAAAACGGGTCGTGCTGGAAATCTTGACGGGAATTCAGCGCGCTGGCGCAGACATTATTTTGACGTATCACGCCAAGGATGCCGCCCGATGGTTAAAGGCATGATGGTTTGGATCGAAATTACATGAGCGCGACACCCACTAAATCGAAAGTCGAACGGCGCCGGTCGCGCGAGATTTTCGAGCGCGCGGAAAAGATACTGGTCGGCGGCGTGAACAGCCCGGTGAGGGCGTTTCGTTCTGTGGGGGGCGAGCCGCTGATCATCGAGCGCGGCTGCGGACAATTCCTTTATGACGCCGACGGCAACGAATTGCTCGACTATGTCTGCTCGTGGGGCGCCATGTTGCTGGGGCACGCGAATCCAGCGGTGACGGAAGCCATTGCGGACCAAGCGCGGCGCGGAACGAGTTATGGCGCGACGACGGAGCTGGAGGTCGAACTCGCCACGTTGATCACGCAGGCGATCCCATCGATCGAGAAGATTCGTTTCGTTTCCAGCGGCACCGAAGCGACGATGAGCGCCGTGCGCCTGGCGCGTGGAATGACCAAGCGCGATTTTATCGTGAAGTTTGAGGGCTGCTACCACGGCCACGCCGACAGTTTTCTTTCGCAAGCAGGCTCGGGGCTCGCCACCTTAGGAATTGCGGAGTGCCCGGGAGTTCCGCAAGCGCTTGCTGCACTGACCTTGAACGCGCCTTACAATGATTTGGAGGCAGTCGAGCGGCTCTTCTCTCAACACAAGAATACAATCGCGGCAGTCATCATCGAGCCGATCGCTGCGAACATGGGCGTCGTTGAGCCCGCCCCCGGATTCCTGGCCGGGCTGCGCGAAATTACGAAGCGCAATGGCGCGCTGCTGATCGTCGACGAAGTGATTACGGGATTTCGGATGCATTTCGGCGCGGCGCAGCAGCTTGATGGAGTGCAGGCTGATCTGACCACGCTTGGCAAAATTATTGGAGGAGGGTTGCCCGTTGCGGCGTACGGCGGGAGCGCGGAAATCATGAATCATGTGGCGCCGTTGGGGGCCGTCTATCAGGCAGGAACGCTTGCGGGAAATCCGTTAGCGATGCGCGCCGGAATTGCCACTCTTAAGCAACTCACTCGCCCCGGACTCTACGAAGGCATCCAGGACCAGTCTCAAAGACTCGTGGCAGGACTACGCCAGGCGCTTGCCGAAACTGGGATTCCTGGGCAAATCAACGCGACAGGATCTTTGGCGACGCTTTTTTTCACAGCGGAGCCGGTGCGGAATTACAACGACGCAAAACGCTCTGATACAAAACGTTACGCCCAGTTTTTCCGCGAGATGCTAGATCGAGGCATCTTTCTTGCCCCGTCGCAGTTTGAAGCAGCGTTTGTTTCCGCGGCCCACACATCGGAAGACATTTCGCGGACAATCGCGGCCGCTCGAGATTCCTTGAAGGCCATTGCATCGGAACCGACAACCTAATTCTCAGAGGAGAGTCTGAACCATGCCTGAGGGTATCGAACTGCCGGAAGCGCATGAAGAGCACGGAGATAATCCGTTTCTGATTCCTGTTTCGGTCACCATTTCCGTTCTGGCGGTACTGGTTGCGGCGGTAACACTGCTTGGGCATCGGGCCCATACGGAAGAATTGCTGCTGCAATCGCAGGCAACAGATCAATGGGCGTACTACCAGGCGAAAAACATTCGTCTGCACGAAATGCAAAGTGTAGCGGATTTGCTTAGTGCGCTGGCTCCAGCGGACAAGGAAAAAGCGGAAGCATTGCATGAGAAATACAAGAAAGAAGTGGAACGCTACGAGGGAGAGAAAGACGACATCAGCGAGAAAGCCAAGGACTTGGAGAAGGAACGCGACTTCGTCAGCCGACGCGCGGACCGCTTTGATGGTGGAGAGGGTCTGATCGAGGTTGGCCTGGTGATTTGCTCGATGACGCTACTAACCAAACGACGCGGATACTGGATCGCTGGCATGCTGATCGGAGCGGGCGGCGTCCTGTTTGCTCTGACCGCCTTTCTTCTTCACTAGCAGAAGACTCTGATATCGCGCTACAGCTCTAGGCGTGCGCCGGCGGTTTCGATCCCCTCAGCCGCACTATTTCTTCCATGAGCTTTTCCATGTGGTTCAGCAATTCCTGGTGACGGACGTCCTCGGTCGCGGGCTTTTTCCCCACGAAAGATAGTGTTCCGCTCGGCTCGAGAATGCATTTGTCGACATTCTCAAGGGACTCAAAGCCTTGCCTCCTTGCGGCGGCTTCGAGTTGCGGCATGGTGATCAATTCTTTTTTTAACCGCTCCGCTTTCACTTTTCCGTTCTCAATTAAGACGTCGGCTCGTCCCTCCACGACCTCCTCCAGCTTGCTGTGCCCGTAGAGAAAGCGCACTACGAGATAGTTGACGATAAGCAAGGAGGTGGCCCCGATCAGGCCGCCGGAGACGCTGTTATCGTCGCCTATGATAGCGTTTTGGACGGTGTTTGACAGGGTCAGCAGGACGACGAGGTCGAACGGATTGAGCTGTACGAGTTCTCGCTTACCAGATAGCCGGAGGCCGACTACCAAAAACGCGTAAACGATGATGGGCCGAAGAATTTTCTCCAGCAGGGGAAGTCCCATGACGAACATGTCTTTCCAAATGTCATGTGTTGGCACATTGCCTCCTAACATCTAATGGAAATTTTCTAGAATCCGCCGCGCCAAGGCACCAAGATTTGATCAGAAGCGAGTGGGAGGGTAGCATGCTCGCTGCGGAGGGAAAAGCGGGCCGAGTTGGCTGTTCCGGCTTAAGCGGCTAACCTGTACTTCCGTACAGTCATGTTTTCGCAACACAACCTGTCCCAGGTCCTAGCCAGATGTCCGGAATCCGCTATGATTAAACCGTTTCGACAATCCACAGCCCAGAAGGCCGTTCTAGAACGCGATCGTAAGGCGGAGGAGTCGGTATCCACCGCGGTCCCTTGGGGTACGAAAACGTTTGCACTAGCAGCGACCTTATGTCACAACGCCCTTCTCTCGAACCAAGTCTAGCGGCCACTCCCGAGCAGCTCTCCACACTCCTCGACTGCGCCCACGAACTCCTTGCCATTCTCACCCCGGACGGAATCGTTCTTCATGCAAATGCGGGATCCACGCGCGCCCTTGGCATACGTCCCCATGAGCTTGTTGGCAGGAGTCTCACAGTCTTCGTTCATCCCGACGATGTGAAAGAGATACGCGATCGCCTCCGGGAACTTGCCGATGTTCCCAACGTCGCCAAGAAAGGGCGCTGCCGATTGCGCAGCAGGAACGGGGAGTGGCGCTGGTTTGAGGTCACTATCAGCAGCTTCCTGAAAAATCCTTCCGATGGTTTAGTGGCGAGTTTTTTGGATGTGACGGCGGTACATCGCATGGAGGCCGAGCGCCAAGTCATCTCGGAGGTTGTCCATGCGTTGAATCAGACCGCTAACCTAGACCAACTGCTTGAAGGCATCCATCAGGCGCTGAAAAAAGTCCTTTACGCCGAGAATTGCTTCGTCGCTCTCCATAATCCCAATGAAGACACGTTTCACTTTCCTTTTTTTGTAGATCAGTTCGATACGGCACCGCCTCCCCAAAAAGTTGGGCGAAGCTGTACCGCGTTTGTTTTTCGCACCGGCAGCGCCATGCTTATTCCCCAGTCCGAGTTCGACCTTCTCGCGAAGCAGGGAGAGGTCGAACTGGTCGGCTCGCCGTCGCCGGCGTGGTTAGGTGTGCCGCTGAAAACGCCCCGAGCGACTATTGGCGTTCTCGTTGTTCAGCACTATCAGAACGAAAGCGCTTACGACATGCGCGACCTCGAGTTTTTGGATTCCGTCGGCGGACACATTGCGCTTGCGATTGAGCGGCGCCGTTCCGAAGAAGCCCTGCGCAAGAGCGAATCTGTGTTCCGTCTTCTCTTCTCGCACAATCCGCTTCCGACATGGGTAATGGACGACGAGACTCTGCAGTTTATCCAGGTGAACGATGCTGCAGTGCGGCAGTACGGTTTTACACCGGAAGAATTCGGCCGCATGAGCATGTTAGACATTCGGTCAGAGGAGAAGAGCGCATCTCTCGATGTGCGCCCTCCCAAAAATGGGGCGGCCGTTCCTTACCAGGGCGTATGCAAGCATCGCAAAAAGGATGGAAAGGACTTTGAAGTCGAGTTGATTTCGCATCAGTTCGATTATGCCGGGCGGAAGGTGCGTCTGGTTGTGGCGCAGGACATCAGCGAGCGCCATCTCTTAGAGCAGCAGCTCCGTCAAGCGCAAAAAATGGAAGCTGTAGGGCGCCTGGCGGGTGGAGTGGCCCACGATTTCAATAATCTTTTGATGGTCATCAAGGGCCATACCGAACTCTTGATGAATGCGTTGCCTCCCGCAGACGGTATATCCCGAAAAATCTCGCAGATTGATCGCGCAGCGGACCGCGCTACGGCGCTGACGAAACAACTTCTCGCCTTCAGCAGAATGCAGGTTCTCCAGCTGCGGGTGATGAGTCTGAACGGCGTGGTCGAGGATATGGGTAAGCTCCTGCCGCGCCTGATTGGCGAGGACGTCGAGTTAGGGATTCGCATGGCGCCGGATTTGGGCAAGATTCGCGCTGACGCCAGCCAGTTGGAACAGATCATCATGAATTTAGCCGTGAACGCGCGGGACGCCATGCCATCGGGCGGTCGGCTCATCATCGAAACTTCGAATGCAGACCTAGACCGCACCTACAACAGCACTCATCCGATCGTTAAGGCTGGTCGTTATGTGCTTCTTGCGGTCTCTGACACCGGCACAGGAATGGATGGGGAAACGCAAGCGCACATTTTCGAGCCTTTCTTTACGACAAAAGAACCTGGCAAGGGGACCGGTCTCGGTCTCGCGACAGTTTATGGTGTGGTGAAGCAGAGCGGGGGCTTCATCTGGGTCTACAGCGAAGTTGGGAAGGGGACATCCTTTAAGATCTATCTTCCGCGTGTAGACCAGCCCGAAGACAAGGGCAGTGTGCCTCTGCCATATGCGGAAGCGCCGCGTGGCACGGAAACCATCTTGCTCGCGGAAGACGAACAGGATGTGCGCGAGGTAGCGCGCGAGTTTCTGGAATCCGGCGGCTACACCGTCATCGAGGCGCTCAACGGGGCTGAGGCGCTGCGCCTGGCATCCGAACACAAAGCAGCCATCGACCTGCTTGTGACCGACATGGTCATGCCCGGAATGACCGGCAAAGAGTTGGCGCGGCGACTACAGCACCAGCATTCGGGAATTGGCGCCGTCTACATGTCCGGCTACAGCGAACAAACCGCGGCGGAAACTGCGCAAGCCGAGGCCAATATGCTTCTTCTCACCAAACCTTTCAGCCGCGGCAGTATATTGCGCGCGGTGCGAGAGGCTCTCAACGTTCCGCGTAATATGTAGCCTGGGCATTACCGCTCACATTGTCTTGAGGAAATTAAACAATCTTTGGATGTTTGCGATGCCACTCGGTGTGAAGCTGGAAGGATCGCGCCGCCTGAATCACGGCATAGTCGTCGCCGGCCCGTCCTACGAATTGTAGTCCAATCGGAAGGTTGTTTTCGGTAAAGCCGCAGGGAACAGATAAAGCAGGGAGTCCGCAAAGATTGCCAATCGCGCCGAGCGGATCCGGAAAAGCGAGATCGGTCTCCAGGTTAGTTTCCAGAGGCGTGGCCGGAATGGGCTGAGCTGCAGCCACCAGCACGTCAAACGATTCGAACAGCGCTTCCATTTTTTTCTGCAAAATCTCGCGTAGGCTGAGCGCGCGCAAATAGTCAGCCGCGGAATATTGTTCATTGACGTAGCCTGCGATTTGGCCCGTGGGATCCGTCAACTCGCTGACGCGCCCCGAACGAATCAACGTTCGAAAGGAAGCCGCGCACTCCGCAGCAATGATGACGTTGGCGGCATCCTCAAATGGCCCATCGGGGAGTGACGCCGATCTCACGCTTCCAAAATACTTGCGAACAACTTTTTCGGCGGCCAGTAGAGGCTTCGCTACGCCGCTATCCAACTTTTTCCACGCATTCGTGAGCCAGCCCACACGTAATGGTCGCGCCTTAAGGTCCAAGGACGGCGAATAGGTGAAGGCGCCCTTGTCGATGGGCACCGTGCTGCGATCTTTCGGGTCATGCCCGGCAATCGCGGCGAAAACTCGGGCACAGTCTTCCGCCGTGCGAGCAAGCGGGCCGATCTTGTCCATCGAAGGCGCAAGCGCCATTGCACCGTAACGGCTAACGCGACCATAGGTCGGCCGCAACCCGCTGACTCCGCAGAACGCCGCAGGGCAAATAATCGAGCCCCAAGTCTCGGTTCCAATGGCGAAGGCCGCGAGACCCGCGGCAACAATTGCGCCGGACCCCGAGGACGACCCGCAGGTCCAACATTTCATGTCCCACGGATTTTTCGCCGTGCCTTGCAGTGATGCCGACGCAAACCGGTAGCCCATTCCTCCAGCCAACTCAATCATCGCTGCTTTTCCGATGAGAATCGCGCCAACGCGATTCAAATGCTCGATCACGGTTGCATCGTACTGGAACACTTGATCGGCGTAGGGCTTCGCTCCCCATGTCGTAGGGACACCCTTGACCGCCAATAGATCCTTTGCGGCATACGGTATGCCGTGCAAAGGCCCGCGATAATGGCCGTGCTGAATCTCTTTTTCTGCCGCCTCGGCTTGTGCAAGTGCGATTTCCGGTGTCAGGCGCGCGTAGGCGTTAAAGCGTGGACCCAGTTTCGTGCTACGGTCGAGATAGATCTGAGTTAGCTCTACAGGCGAAAGTTTCTTCGTCTCGATGCGCTTGGCAAGCTCGCTCAGCGGTAGATAAAAGATCTCTTCGACAGGCATCGGATGGTTCCTTAAGGCTTTGTTGCGGCTTGACCTGCTGTGCGAGAAGTCGCTGCGGCTTCGGGTTTCTTTTCTCTCTCTACGAGAGGTTTAAAATACAGCGCCGGACCATCGCCATTCTCGATCTTGTACGCTCGAAGATGATCGAGTGGCTCCTGGGCCAAAAAGCAGAGGCGCCGCAGATCGGTCTTCTGTGCGTCTGAGAAACGTGAACCGTAAAGGGCGAGGATTGCTTGATAGCGCGCTTGCGCTTCCGCCTGGCCTTCGGGGGAAAGCGCAGGCGTTCCTGGTGCTTGCGTCAGCCGCGGCTCGGCACTCGGAGGATCCGGCGGCAGGGCGCGAGCGGGAACCATGGATACGGCAGAAACGATGGCCGCGCGCCTCGCAAACTCGCGTCGCGAAAGAGAAGTACCGCTCTTGCCATTCATGAAAGCCCCCGTGCCAGAGACTGGATACCTGAAGAGCAAGAAGGGAAGTTATCGAATTGGCTTCCCAGCGTCAACATTACGAATCGACGAGACAAACCATAAAGTAGCAACTTTGGTCGCGTCTAATCCACGCGTGTCAGCGTTTGTATTTGGAGTTCAAGCGCCTGCGTATATTGCCGCTCGATCTGCATCTCGGTTTGCAATTTCTTGACGAGAAGATCAAGCCGGGCAATTTCAGAACGCAGCTTTTGTATATCTGCGGCGGTCGGAGCCGGCCTGCCTGAGGGAGATCCTGGTTGCTGCAAATTTTGTTGGGAAGCTGCTCCATCACCAGGGCGCGACGCGATGAATGCTTCGGCAAGCGCTCGTGGCCAGATCGATTCTGGAGTCCTCTGGTCACCGGCGGGAGCCCCCGGGCCAGCGGGCCGCTGAGCCGCAGGAGGAGGCGGCGGCGCGAACAAGTTATTGAGCGCACTCGGTGTTGCAAGACGTTCCACGACGGGCGCATCGGCGGCACGCTTCGGTTCCAGCAAGCTCTTAACACGTCCAATCAATTCTTGTGGCTGAAACGGCTTGCGAATCAATTCGTCGGCCTTCACCGCGACGGCCTTGTC
>DATEWL010000266.1:0-6289 GCA_035258025.1 Candidatus Acidiferrum sp.
GCGCGGCGCGCGCCCGGAGCGGGCTGAGGGTGAAGCGGGTTGGCCTGAATTTCGTAGGTGATTTGATCGAAGTTGGGCATGCCAAAGCCTACAAGGGGGATCAGGGGATCTTCGGCGGATTGCTCACCGGGCGCATGCGATTCGTGTTTGTCGGCGTAGTAGCCGCGGCGGTAGGAGAGCTTGTATTCGCGGCTGGAAAGTTTCACTTCGATGCGGCGGTACTTGCCGTCGGTTTTCGTGTTGGCTGGAGCATATGCGAGCGTGTAGTAGTGCGAGCCTTCGTCGATGGCTTTGGCCATGGCCGCTTCAAGGGCGTTTGTGTTGTAGAAGGCGCGGCCGCCGGTTTCTTGGGCGAGCGTTTCCATGGCGATTTGGGTGTTCGCGAACTCATCTAGCATTTCTCTTTGGGTGTCGGCGGGTACGTCGAAGCTACCGTCACCGATAAGGCCGCGGGCGGACACTGGATAAATTGCGACCTGCGCGGCGGTGAGCATGTCCGAGGTTTGCTGGACGTGTTCTTGATGTCTGGGGGTGTGTACCTTGTCTTCGGGGGCGAAGCTGACAGGGAAGGTATCTGCGAACCAGATGACGTTTTTGCGCGCGGGTATGCCGGAGAGGTAGCGTGCAAGATGCTGAAAAGCTTGCAGTGTAAGCTCACTGCGGTTACCTATCCTGAAGGCGGTCTCTTGCCCTAGATATTCCTTCACCGCGCCGACCGCGGCCGGTGAAGCCTGCATCATGATCATAGCCTTGAGGCCCTCTTGTTCAGCTGCGTGTCGCGAAGGGGTTGTGTTCAGCCAAGATGACTCAGGAATGACACCGGACTGCTTATCGTCCAGTGCGACCGAAAGGCCGGAGAAGTCGGAGGTGAAGCCGCGGACGAGACGCAGTTGTTGCGTGTTGAAGGTGAAGATGGCAAGGCGCGTGCCGGGCGGGACAGTTTTCAGGTATTTGGTGGCTTGGTCGCAAACGGCTTTTTGGAGCCAGGGGTAGGTATTTAGCAGGTCGAGCAGGAGCACATTCACGGAATCGCTGGGTTTGAAGGCTTGCATGTTGGTGTAGACGTTTGCCGGTAGAGTGGGAAGGTTGCGGGACGGAGCGTCGTGGCGGGAGTGTTCGTCGAAGGCGGAGAGGGATTGCGGCTTGCCGTCTTCCTCGATGTAGAAATCTTCCCGGCGGAGGTTCGGGATGGTCTCGCCTTTGTGGTCGGTAACGACCACGTCCAAGAGAACGACGCGTGCTTCCACTTTTATAGTGGGCGCAGTGCCGGGTAGGGTAGGGGCGAGAGTTTGAGAATGCAGCGGAGCAATGGCAGTCGCTGCAGAGAGGAGCCAGACCAGGCAGCAGACTCGCCGACTTCTCATCTCGGGCCCTTCGATGCCAGACTTTCTCAAATGCTTTTCCTGAAATGCTTGTTGCTTATGAAACGTCTCAGAATGTCTGCGCGTTACGCTAGGTCGGACGGCATTTTTGTTTTGATGACCTGGAGCGTAGTTCTGTTGTATCGCTCTTGCAGCGCCGGAGTCCAGCTAAGTGTGCGGCAAATGGCATAGTTTGTTACAATTCCGAGGATTTTATTGGGCGCTGACCGGGGGGCCATGGCCGCACAGAAGAAGGCTGCAAAGAAGTCCGTGAAAAGAACGCCGAGACATGCCCAGCTAGCCTACCGGCGAATATTGCTGAAGCTTTCCGGGGAATCGCTCCAGGGGCCGCAGGGATTCGGGATTCATGGCGAAACGATTCAGGCGATTGCACAGGAGTTGAAAGAAGTGCATGCGCTGGGGATTGAGATCGCCATCATGGTCGGCGGAGGGAATATTTTTCGCGGGGCGCGGCAGAAAGGATTCGAGATTGACCGCGCGACCGGCGATTACATGGGAATGCTGGCAACGGTGATTAACGCGTTGGCGTTGCAAGACGCGCTTGAGAAGGAAGGCGTGTTTACGCGGGTTTTGAGCGCGATCGAGATGAATCAGGTTTCGGAACCGTTTATCCGGCGGCGCGCGATGAGGCACTTGGAAAAACAGCGCATCGTAATTTTTGCCGCGGGGACGGGCAATCCTTATTTTTCAACTGACACTGCGGCGGCGCTGCGAGCGATGGAGATTAAGGCGGATGTGATTTTGAAGGCAACTCGCGTAGATGGGATCTTCGACGCCGATCCGGAGAAGGTTTCTGGAGCGAAATTTTTCGCGGCGATCACCTATCGCGATGTGTTGAACCAGAATCTAAAGGTTATGGACGCGACGGCGATTTCGCTGTGCATGGATAACGGGATGCCCATCGTGGTGTTCAACATGAACCAGCACGGAAACATCAAGCGCGTGGTGATGGGTGAGCGCGTGGGATCCAAGGTGACTCCGGCGTAATGCAGTTTCGAGGACTTTGAAGATGACGACGATTGCTACGACAAAAGATGCGATGGCCGCCGCAAGAACGCGGATGGAAAAGGCGGTAGACGATTTCCGCAAGGAACTGGCGACAATTCGAACAGGACGCGCGAACGCGACGCTGCTGGACAACGTTCGCGTGGATTATCACGGTACGCCGATGCCGGTGAATCAACTCGGGACCATGACCGTGCCGGACGCAACGATGATTGTGATTGCGCCATGGGATCCGAGTGCGGTGGCGTTGATAGACAAGGCGATTCGCACGTCGGACCTGGGATTGAATCCGACAAACGACGGTAAAGTGGTGAGAGTGCCGATTCCCTCATTGACAGAGGAGCGGCGCAAGGATTTGGTGAAGCAACTACATAAGGTGCTCGAAAATCACCGGACAGCAATACGAAATATCCGGCGGGACCTGAAGGAAGCGATCGAGAAGCTAGAGAAAGAGAAGAAAATCAGCGAGGACGACAAGAAGCGGTCGTTGGATGAGTTGGAAAAACTTTCGCATGCGGAGACGAAGAAAATTGAGGATTTGAGCGCAGCGAAGGAAAAGGAAGTGATGCAGATTAAGTGAAGGGAGTAAAGAAGTAGGAAGTATCGAAGTAAAGAGAGCGAGATAGCGTCGGAAAAGTTGCGTTGATTGAGCGGGGGGAATTTAACACAGAGGTCACAGAGGTCGCGAAGAAGAGCTGAACCACTCCTAGAAAAGAGTTCCTCGCAGTCATACCGCTTTCTTGCGGCAAAACTGAGAAAAACTTAAGGTTTTTGTGTGGTGGCAGGAGTTGTGTCTGCGCGCTCAAGCGTGAAGACCTGCGATTCATCGCTTTGCACTGCATGCAGGAACGCGTTGTAATCGGCGGCGCGGTCGGCGGAAATTTCCTTCAAAATAAAATTGAGATGGCGCAAAGCGGTGAGCGTCGCATCCTTTGCGGAGTATTGCGAGGTGTAGGTGGCGAAGTCGCGCTGGACGGAAGTGCCCGCGGGGATGTGAGCGGTTGTGCTGGCAGGAAGGTGAAGTGTCGCGTTCAATTCGACGTCGAGAGGCGTACCCAGGTCGATGGGGGGAGCAGCTCCCGCGATCGGCGGCTTCGCTGGCGGATCTGGAAGTCCTAGCACAGGCAGAAGAGCGGGGATACGAAGCAGCTTTTTCGACCAGTCCACAAATCTCGGCTGGGTGATTTCGTACTCCACGGTGAAGGGGTCGTGCGTTGCGTAGGGATCCGAGGTCGTCACGTTCGTGATTTGGCCGCGGAGGCCGTCGGAGAGGGCCAGGAGCTGCGCGACGTTTTTCCAATTTTCCTTTGGAGTTTGGTGGAACGCCACGCGCAACAGCAATTCGTTGTCGCCGCGCATGACGTACTTCAATCGAGCTGAAAGTTTTCCCTCCGAGTCCAAAGTCGCACTCAAGCTAACTTTTTGCGACGAAGGGAACGGCAACGGCGCGGAAACGGTTTCCCAACAGTTCTCGATGGACCGTCCAACAACGAACACAGGCCTCTGCCGAAATTGTATCGGGATCACCCGAAAAGGTGCGACTTCGACGCCCAAATCGAGCCAGAAACTGATGGAGGGATAACCGGACATGGTAAGCAGGTGATCGAACCTGGCGGGCGAAGGCAAGTCTTCGGCACCGACGGAGCACGAGCTGCAAACCAATCCGGCACGCGCCGGACCAAACAAATTGTTTCCAAGAGCGGCAAACAGCAGAAACTTGTCTTCGGTCGTGCCGTAGCCTGAGGCCAGAGTATTGCCAGGTTTGTGAGGCAGAAAGCCTGTCGCACCCAAGGGTAGGTCAATCGTTCGTATTTTCTGCGCTACGAAATCGTAGATGGCACCGATTCTAAGTTCCGGACCGGGGGTCTGTCCGGCCAGCGAAACTGCTTTGTCAGATAGTTCTCGGGATTGCTGCTCCGTAGGAATCAACAGACCGGCAAGCCGGTCCGCTAATTGGCTCCATGAATCGAATGTGCTGAAGGCAACGTCTGGAGCCGATGGCGCGGTTTCCTTGTCTTCCTCGGCAGTAGCCACCGCTTTCCTATCCCACTGGTAGATGGAACGACTTGAATCAGGTGGGCTTGATTTGGGGGGCTCAACGGGAGGAGTTGCAGGGCTAAATTTATGACGGAGATTCGAAAGTGAAGGAGCGTTTACCTCGAGAATTTCTCGAAGAACTATCCCAGAACGATCAAAGCTGTGTTCGAACCAAAAGTCCGGCCCCAGAGATTGGTGGGAGATGGTGGTGATGACGCGATATTCGAGCATGTCGCCGGGCGCGAGGCCGAGGATGCGGATGGATTTCACGCGCACGTCTTGGTAGGCGGAAGCGTTCGTGACGGCGGGATTGGGAGTGTCTGTGATGGCGCTAGGGAGAACGTCGACGGTTCCACCGCTTGGATGGGTGATGCGGACTAACGGGATTTCGATTTGTTCGAAGGAGCGGTTGAAATCGAAATTGAGGCGGGCGAATTGCCGGGCGCCGAGTTCGTCATTGATCTTAACACGGGCATGGACTTCCTTGCGGCTGGAGCCGTCGGCTTCGAAGCGGATACGGGTTTCGAGGAGCTCGATCTCGGCGGGAAGTTTGGGTGCGGGCTTCGGCGCGGGCTTTTCCGTAGTTTTTTCTTGGGTTTTTTCCGGAGCTTTTTCAGCAGGCTTTTGGGATGGATTTTGCCCTTGCCGCGGTCTTCCCGCAGGTGCGCTGAGAAAACAGATAGCCGCAGCGATGGAGATCAGGAAGGGAAAAAAGCGAATAGCTTTCACGATGGCCTCGCAGGCAGTTTAGGGCCAGAGGGAAGTGCCGTAAAGCGACGGCTTGGGCGCCGTTGCGCGCTATGCACGAGTGCGAAGCGGCTGCGAAGCGAGCGCATCGGGCTTTCGATTACGGTTTGGAGGTTTGTCCGTCTGATGGCATGGTAGAGTTTTGTGCAGAATCGCTTGGGGCAAGAGGAGAACCGGGAATGCGAAAGATTTGCGGAGGAGTTGCACTCATAGCGTTGATTGCTGCGCTGGGCGTCAGCGCAGAAAACAAGCAGGCGGCAAAAGGGCCCAATGAGGACGGCACAAAACCTGCGCTCGTCAAGATTGCTGGCGAGGGTATGCTCGATTCGCATGCATTTCAATATCTGACGGAGTTGAGCGACGACGTGGGCGCGCGCGTGACAGGGTCGCCACAAGCGCAGAAGGCGATCGAATGGGGCCTAGCAAAGATGAAGGCGATAGGGCTTGAGAATGTCCACGCGGAGAAATGGCAGCTTTGGCGCGGCTGGACTCGAGGGACGGCGCAGGCGGAGATGTTGTCGCCAATTCGCCGGCCACTGCACATCGATGCGATGGGTTGGACGGGGTCGACTCCCGCTGGAGGCGCGGAAGGTGACGTGGTCGCCGTGAACCTCTTCGACCTCGATGGCGAAATGAAAAATATGTCGCGCTTTACTGGAAAGGTCCCGCTGGTTGTAATGCGAGGTGAGCCGAACAAGAGTTTCATTCAACTCTTCGCTCAGCTCGGTGATTTTTTGAAGGCCGCCGGAAAAGCGGGCGCCATTGCGGTAATCGGCGGGCAAGGCGGCGGTAAATCCGCCGGAATGAACCTGACGCACACGGGAATTCTTGGGTTCGATGCGGACTTTGCGATTCCTGTGGTGTCGATGACCGCCGAAGACCAAGGCCAGTTGGAGCGTTACCTCGCGCGCGGTTTGGTGCCGCGGGTGCACTTCAACGTGCAAAACACTTTTACCAGCGGACCGGTGGAAAGTGCCAACGTGGTTGGAGAAATTCGCGGGCGTGAATATCCGGAGCAAGTCCTAGTGGTTGGAGGGCACCTGGATTCGTGGGATCTTTCGGAAGGGTCGACGGACAACGGAATGGGCTCCAGTTGCACGCTTGGAGCGGCGGATGCG
>DATEWL010000267.1:0-2825 GCA_035258025.1 Candidatus Acidiferrum sp.
AGCGCGCGATCGAACTGAATGCCAACTACGCAACGGCCCATCACTGGTACGCAGAGGGCTATCTGATGCCCGTGGGGCGGGCGGATGAGGCCATTATCGAAATTCGAAAGGCGCAAGAGCTCGACCCGCTTTCCGCGGTTATTGCCACCGATCTAGGAAAGGAACTCTATTTTGTCCGCAGGTACGACGACGCCCTCGTCGAACTTCGCCGTGCGTTGGAACTCGACCCTAATTTCGTCAGTGCGCACAACTGGATTTCCGACACGCTTCTCGAAAAAAGTATGTACAGCGACGCGATAGCTGAACTGGAAAAAACCAAGCCATTCAGGGAAGAACGAGTTTATGTAAGGCAAACAGCGTATCTGTATGCGCGCATGGGTCAACGAGCTCAGGCGCGAGCCGCACTTGCAAAATCGCTGCAACTTTCAAAAGGCAAACAAGTGAGTTCCGGCGCCATCGCTCTCACCTACGCGGCGCTTGGCGACAAGGATGAATCCTTTCAGTGGCTGGAAAAGGCGTGCACAGAGAGATCCTCTTTCATGACTTCGCTCAAATATTGGACAGTTTTTGACCCACTGCGCGGTGACCCTCGTTTTACGGACCTGCTTCGCCGCGTCAGCCTTCCGCAATGACTCGAGCGGCCCCAGTGTGCTAAACACGTTCTAAAAGCCGATAGGAAGAAGTCTCGCCATCCTTCGAGGAACCCGAAATCCAAATGAAAATAAACAACTTGCGCGGGGATTGAAGGAGTATCGACAGAGAAACGCGCGAGCATTGACGTTCACTATGCACCAAGCGACAAATGAGGGTCACCGCGGCAAGTTTTCGGAATTCATCCCTTGCCGCGGTGCACAAACTTGGGAGAAAGAAATGGCGAACCAAGCTACAGCTGTTCATGGCGTCATGGAAGGTGGCGGTTCTTATAATTTCCATGCCAAAATTCCGGCGGGCGGCGCCGTCCTGGCGTTGCCATTCCTCGAACAGGCCATCAAAAATCTCACGCTCGAAAGTGGGGAACAACCAGTCGTCGTTGCCGACTACGGATCGTCGCAAGGAAAAAACTCGCTCGCTCCCATGCGTGCAGCCATCAAGGCTTTGCGGACACGCCTTGGTCCCGATCAGCCCATCTTCGTCGTTCACATCGATCAGGCGGCAAACGATTTCAACACCCTTTTCGACGTGCTCCACAGCGATCCCGAACGCTATTCCATAAACGATCCGAAGGTATTTCCCTCGGCGATTGGTAGGTCATTCTACGAGAATGTGTTTCCGCCAGAATATGTTCATCTCGGGTGGTCATCGTATGCGGCAGTGTGGTTAAGCCGCATTCCCATGCGGATTCCAGGTCATTTTATGGTCCTTGGCAGCACAGGAGCAGTGCGCCAGGCGTTCGAACGCCAGGCCGCAGAAGACTGGAAGTTTTTTCTTTCGCTGCGAGCCCGCGAGTTGCGATCGGGCGCCCGCCTGGTCGTTGTGTTGCCGGCTCTCAACGATGACGGCTCCGCAGGGTTTGAGCCTCTTTTCAGCCACGCCAACGAGGTGCTCGCGGAGATGGTCGCTGAGAATGCGATTAGCGCCGCGGAACGCGCGGGAATGGTGGTTGGGGCTTATCCGCGACGAAGAAGCGAACTCATGGCGCCCTTCCATACGGACGGTCAGTTTGGCGGGCTAACAGTGGAACACTGCGAGCTGTCCGAGCTTCCGGACGCGGCGTGGACAGACTACAAGCGGGACGCAAACAAGGGCGTACTCGCAACCCGCCACGCGCAATTCTTCCGGTCGGTTTTCGTGCCTTCTTTGGCGTCCGCAATCGCCGACGAAGCGAAGCGCAATACCTTCCCAGACCGGTTTGAACTAGTGCTGAAGCAGCGCTTGGCCGGCCAGCCCGCACCGCTCCACTCGTTCGTTCAAACCATCGTGCTCGCCAACCGGGGCCGCACTTCCACTCCATCGGTCCACAAATAGGAACGAGCTCGTTATGGGTGACACCTCCTCGCAAATCACCTCCGTGCCTGCCCTCAAAACGCAGGGAGTGACAACCCAGTTTCAGCGTGGCTTTTTCTATGGTTGGTGGGTCGTATTAGCGTGCGCAGTGGGACTGTTCTGGGGCGTGCCCGTCACGGTGTTTTCTTTCACCGTTTTTCTCAAGCCCCTCATGCAGGAGTTCCACGCTGGGCGTGCTGCGGTTTCCCTGGGCTACACTCTCCACCTCGTCGTAGGTGCGCTTAGCAATCCGCTGGCGGGATGGCTAATCGGGCGCTATGGCGCTCGCAAGGTGATTTTGCCCGCTGCCGCAATATTTGGCACGCTTCTGCTTTTCACCACGGCTTTCTCCGCCAGTCTCTGGCACTTGTACATTTTCTATGCTGCCCTCGGCTTCGTGATACCCGGTTTGGGGCCATTACCGTATGGCTGCGTGGTCTCACATTGGTTTGATCGCCGAAGAGGTCTCGCTCTCGGTCTGATGATGGTCGGCATTGGCTCGGGGGCGATGATCATGCCTTCGTTCGCGCAAGAGTTGGTTGCGAGATTTGGCTGGCGTGCGGCATATGTGATTCTTGGAGGCGCCGTTCTGCTGATTTCCATACCGGTAGCGGCTGCGTTCATTAAGGAAAAGCCGCAGGATTTGGGCCTCCTGCCCGATGGAGCGCCGCCGAAGAGCTCTACAACCGGACTGGAAGCTGCTGCACGGGGACTGAGCGCACACGAAGCCTGGCGCACTGGTACGTTTTGGGTCATGGTATGCGCGTTCTTCTTGGTAAGCGCAAGTGTGCAGGGATGTCTGGTGCACACAACGACCATGCTTAGCGATCGGGGGATAAGCG
>DATEWL010000268.1:0-5214 GCA_035258025.1 Candidatus Acidiferrum sp.
TTACCGCTGGCATCGGTACGCACGATGCAAGAAGTCTACGGCAAATCGGTCGCGCGCACTTCTTTCACGCTCGTAATGCTGGGAATCGCGGGCGCGATGGCGCTGGCGCTGGGAATCATCGGCATTTACGGCGTTATCTCCTACACCGTGTCGCAACGCAAGCGCGAAATTGGAATTCGCTTGGCGCTTGGGGCGCAGAGCGGAGACGTAGTGGGCATGGTTCTGCGGCAAGGCGCAAAACTGGCGCTCGTAGGCGTGTGTATCGGAGTGGTCGCTGCTCTCGGATTGGCACGGCTGATGACTAGCCTGCTGTTTGGGGTGACAGCCCACGATCCGCTGACGTTTTCCGCCGTCGCAGTGCTGCTGATCTTTGTCGCGCTCTCGGCCTGCTATATTCCGGCACGCCGCGCCATGAAGGTAGATCCGATGGTTGCCCTGCGCTACGAATAACAGCTCTGAGCAAATGTTCGAAACCTGAACGCTTCTTTGCAATGGGTGCATCATGAACTGGCTGAAACAACTCTTTTCGCGCCGCCGCCTCTACAACGACCTTTCGAACGAGATGCAGCTACATCTCGAAGAAAAGGTCGAAGAACTCGTCGCCACCGGTTTATCCAAGAAAGAAGCCACTGCCGCCGCCCGCCGCGCGTTCGGCAACGTCACTCTGATCGAAGACGACTGCCGCGCAGTCTGGCAATGGCGTTCCCTTGAGCAATTCTTCTCCGATGTTCGCTTTGGCTTGCGTGGCCTGAGGAGAAATTCTGTCTTCGCCGTCGTTGCCATTCTCACTTTCGCGCTAGGCATTAGTTCAATAACGGCGATCTATAGCGTGACCTATGCCACCTTGCTCGCGCCGCTACCTTATCCGGAGCCAAAGCAGTTGGTCATGGTCTGGCCGACGCGAGCGAACAAGCGCGTTTGGGGGGCTTCAACGGGCGATTTTCTGGATTGGAAGCGGGAAAGTAGTGTTTTTCAAGACCTCAACGCGGCGACGGCATCTGGTACGAGCTTCAATTTAGCCACGAGTGCGCGACCGGAACACGTCATCGCCCAGCAGGCCACCCCTAGCTACTACGGAATGATAGGAATCCGTTTCCTCCTCGGTCGCAGCTTCTTACCTGAAGAAGGTACGCCCGGCAAGGACCACGTCGTCATCCTGACCTACAAGCTTTGGAAGCGCCTGGGCGCGGACAGCGGGATCATCGGCAAGCCATTGCGAATGGACGGTGTGCCTTACACAGTGGTGGGAGTGACATCGCCTGGTCCGCTGGATCGAATCCAGTTTGAGATGGTCGTGCCGCTGGTGTTCCGACCCGACCAGATAAATCACGGGTACCACTGGCTGTTTGTGATGGGGCGCCTAAAACCGCACATAACCATCGCCGAGGCACAGGCGGATATGAGCGTGGTGGCTCTCCGAATCGCCCAGGACAACCCGCAAACCAACGCAAACTGGTGGGTGAGTGTCGAACCCTTGCAGGATGATTTTCTTCCGCCGGCTGTTAAGACCACCCTTTGGCTGCTATTCGGGGCGGTCGGACTCGTCTTGTGCATCGCTTGTGTGAACGTGGCCAATTTGCTGTTGGCCAGGAGCACGGTACGACAAAAAGAAATCGCCGTGCGCGTTTCCCTGGGTGCCAGCCGGCAACGAATCTTTGCACAGTTCTTGACGGAGAGTCTCGTTCTGGCGATCGTGGGCGGCGCTGTCGGCGTCGGCTTGGCTGGAGCGCTGACAAAAGTGATCGTTTCGATGCTGCCCGAGTTTGCGTTGCCCTCAGAAGCAGACGTAAAAATCAGCGCGGCAGTCCTGCTGTTTACGCTGGCGGTTAGCCTCTCCGCTGGCGTGGTGTTCGGGTGCGCTCCGGCGTGGCAGGCTTGCGGTGTGGATCCCAACCGGGCATTGAAAGGAGGGCGCACAGGCGCTGGCCGCCAGCGTTTGCGACAGGCCTTGATAGTGTTGGAATTCGGATTTGCATTGACCTTATTGGCCGGCGCTGGGCTGGCACTCCGCAGCTTTTGGAATCTCGCACAGGTGGATCTTGGTGTTCGAACCGATCACATTCTGACCTTCTCGCTGCCGGTCCCCGACGGCCGGCTCGTGCAACCTGAGCAGATGGTCGCGTTCTACCGCGAGCTCTTGACGAGGATAGAGGCGGCTCCCGGAGTCTCCGCCGTCGCAGCTTCGACCGGGTTGCCCGTGGCCGGAACGCACGAGGGAATCCGATTTTGGATCGCCGGCGCCCCTGCGGTCGATCGCGATTCGCGCCCGGGAGCGGCGTTCCAGGCAGTCACGCCCGGCTACTACCAGGCGTTTGGGATACAGATCGTCAAAGGACGGGAGTTCACTCGAGAAGACTCCGCGGGTGGCGTTCAGGTGGCGGTTGTGAACGAAAACTTTGTGAGGCATTACCTACCAAGAGTCGATCCACTCACACAGCGAATTATCGTCGAGAGCAAGAGAGTCCCTGGAGTCCCGGCGGAGCATCCCTTAGAAGAGCGGCAGATCGTAGGAGTTTTCCGGAATGTGCGGAGTTTTGGCCCGCGCAATGACGGCGTCCCGGAAATAGACGTGCCTTTTTGGCAGAGCCCTTCCCCGCAAGCGGAGCTGGCCGTGCGCACGGTAGGTGATCCGTCGGCAATAACTGCAAGCGTCGCGGACGTGGTCACCTGCATGGAGGCCGATTTGCCCCTGGCCAACGTCAAGACGATGGACCAAATCGTGGACGAGAGCCTTGCGGGAGATCGCTTTTTCGCTGTGCTATACGGAGGTTTTGCTGCGTTGGCTTTGCTGCTCGCGGCAGTCGGAATTTACGGAGTTATGGCCTTTGCCGTGGCACAGCGTACTCACGAGATCGGATTGCGCCTTGCCTTGGGCGCGCGTCGCGATCAGATATTGCGCATGGTCCTCACCGAAGGAATGAGACTGGCGCTCCTGGGGCTGGCGTTTGGGCTAATTGGTGCCTTTGCCGTTGCGCGTATCTTGAAAGGGTTGCTGTACGGCGTCGCGACCCTCGACTTCGGCGTTTTCGCCCTCGTCGCGCTTGCACTCCTCGCTTCGGCGGTATTAGCCTCTTACCTCCCTGCATGGCGGGCATCTCGCGTCGATCCAATGATCGCGCTTCGCTATGAATAATCGATGGGACTCATCCACCGAAACGTAAGAAAAGAACCCGGTGCGATGATGCCTACTGTGGCGGCTTTTTCTTTTTGAAGAGCCCCCCGAGGCTGTTGATGGCATCGGCGGGAACAACGCCCGCGTCCTTTGCGCCAGTGGCGCCAAGACCACCCGCGCAGCCGAGCTGCGACTTCAACATGCCGGCCGCCAGTCCGCCAACATCCGGTATAAATTTAGGATCCGCAGTCGTTCCCTGAATCTGGAAAGGTACCGTCGTGCCGCCCTTGCAGCCGCCACCGCCACCGCCCGTCGCTTTGCCAAGAAGTCCGCCAACGCTGGAAACCGGACTGGCAACGTCGCCGAGCGAACTCGTCAGTGTTGCGGCCATTTTGAAATCGAGATTGTTTTTGGAGTCGACCGTGCCCGCGCCGGAAAGATTTGCGACCCCGGGGAGAACGGCGATGAAATTGTCCGCTTTCAAACCATCGGGCGCCATCCGGAGATTGCTGGTGAGCTTTTCAATCTGCAAATCTTTGCCGCTCTTGATGCCCGCGAGAGAAGCAACCCCGCTCATCTTCGAGCCAAGATCGAATCCCGCCAAAACTCCTTTGAAGAGACCGACGTTGCCCGTGGTAACCAACTTACCCACGGGGCCAGCAAGATCCAAATCCGCGTTAAGCGTGCCGGCCTGAAGCGAGGCTCCCTTGGGAAGATTGATACCAAGCGCGGGAAGAAATAACTCCAGATCCTTCGCTGGCATGTCCTTCGCTTCTACCTTGATGTTGACAATCGTATCGTCCCCCGCCGTCTTATATGTGCCATTGAGATGGGCGGCAGCATTGCCAATCTTGACTGTCGAGGGATTAAGCACGCCGGCACTCTTCCGCAGATCGTATTTTGTATCGAAATCGACCGTGACCGGAACACCTGCGGGAGAACCACCCGAAATGAAGAGCGCCTTGGAGATTTTTACGTTGCCCTTGGTCTGCGCTTCGCCATTTTGCGAGGAAAGATTGGCGGTGAGATCGAGAATGCCCCCAAGACCTGCTCTCGCATCGACGAAGCCGGTGGAAGCGAGATCCAGAGAATCCACTTCGAGCTTGGCGTCGATGGGAGTGAGCGAAGCGTCCGTTTGGTCGATGGGCCCGGCGGTTCCGTCGAGCTTGAATTTTCCGCCGGAAGGAAGATCGGCCGTAACGGTGACGGGAAACTTGGACGTCATGGAAAAGTTGGACGCGACGATGTTCACGTGATCGTAGGTGCTGCGCTTTTGGCTGGCGGTGGAACCCACGGTGATGCGTCCGTCATTGAGCGTGAATTTCTGCACGGAGAAATCGCCGGGCGCGGTGGAAGACGACGCGGCTGGCTTCTGAGCAGACTTGGCGGCAGCCCCGCCGAGAGTGGAATAGTTCCACTGGCCCGCGGGATTGTGCAGAAGATTCACTTCAGGATTCTCGATAGTGATGCCGGTCACATTGAGGGTCTTGTTGAAGATGAGCGGCATGATTTCGACGCCGACTTTGACCGACTTGGCGGTGAGGAACGGCGACGCGCTGAACTTGGGGTCGTCGCCGACGGAAAGATTTTGCGCGGAGAGCGATCCGGTAAGCAGGGAAAGACTGAGACCGCCAAGTTGAACCTGGCGGCCAAGCGCTTGCGAAGCTTTTTCTTCAATGGTGGGGCGGAATTTGTCCACGGGGATCAGAAACGGAACGATAACCACAATAAGGAGCAAAACAACCACCACGATAGCGACGATGCGAAGGGTGCGTTTCATGACCATCTCCAATGCGGCAGGGCTGGTGACGGATAGGGAGCGGGGAAATGGTAGCACGGAGCGGCGACAGGTGACACCGCTGGAAACAAAACGCTTGGACTCCTTTCGGCGCAGGGTTGTCTACCAGCGTTCCTTTTTGCACAGCCTGCCGTTGGAAGCAGTTGTTAGGCTACTCGCCGGGATAACGTTCGTTCTCTTTTGCGTAAACGGTACACGTCGCCCAGAGATCGGCTGAATACCGCCGACGATGCCAGCCTAAGAAGCAAATGCTCGAGCGTTGCTGGGGGGAGTGACGGGCGAATCGATAGGCTCTGAGTCATTT
>DATEWL010000269.1:0-3317 GCA_035258025.1 Candidatus Acidiferrum sp.
AACCGCAATAACAATTACATCAGCCACTACAACCGGACAACCATCAATAACGGAAATCGCAACAACATCAACATCAACAATCGGCCATCCCAGCTGCCTGCTGGCGGCGGGAATAACTGGCAGCACAATCCCCAGCACCGTGGCGGCACGCCCTATTCGAATCAGGCGGTGGCCAAACAGTATGGCGGCACAGCTCGCGGGGATTCCATGTCCACGCGGCAGGCGAATGCGCGGCAACAGCAAGGATCGATCAACCGGCCGCAGACTGGCGCGGCCAACCGAGGCGCGGCTGCGGGGAATCGAGGCGGCGCGAACCCAAGCGCTAGTACAACAAACCGACCTGGTTCGAATGCCGGCGCGGGCGCGAGCAATATGGGCGCGAATCGCAGTAGCTCTGGAAACAATATTGGCAACCGGCAGGTTCCAAAAACCGACGCATCAAGGAACACGAGCGCCTTCGGAGGAGCATCGAACAGGGCCAGCGCTCAAGCCAGCAGTGCGCGGGGTGCCTCCAGCATGGGAGCTTCCCGTCCGAGTGGCGGAGCAGCGCGCTCGGGTGGCGGCGGACGCCCGCGGTGATTGAGCTATAAACAATAAGGAAAAATATATGAACTCCACAAAAATGAATGCCCTCTCTACGAAGATTCTCCTTACGTTCGGTGGCACTGCGGCATGCTGCGTTTTGGCGATAGTGTTGAGCGCCGCACCGCGGACGACGGCAACAACTGAGACCGCAGCGGTTCAACAGAAAACCTTTGACACCCCCCAGCAGGCTGCGGATGCCATGGTTCTGGCGGTGAAGAACGACGACGTAGCCGCTCTGCTGGAGATTTTCGGACCCGCTGGCAAGGATTTTGTTTCCACCGGAGACGACGTCCAGGACAAAAACTCGCGAGCTGCCTTTGCCGCGCTGGCGCAAGAGAAAATGACTGTGGAAGTAGATCCCCATCATCCGAACCGCGCGATCCTCTCTGTCGGCAACGAGGATTGGCCGACACCGGTCCCGATCGTGATGCAGGGCGGAAAATGGCACTTCGATTCGCAGGCAGGCCGGACCGAGATCCTAGACCGGCGCATCGGGGCGAACGAACTGGATGCGATAACCATTTGCCGCGGCTACGTGGAAGCGCAGAAGGAGTATGCGTCGGAAATACACGACGACAGCGGAGTTAATCAGTACGCACAACGCATTATCAGCACGCCTGGCAAACACGATGGGCTCGCCTGGCAGAATGCTGATGGAACCGAGGGAGGTCCTATCGCAGCATCGGTAGCAAAGGCGCTGGAGGAAGGCTATACGAGCAAGTCGGGACCCTACCACGGATATTATTTCAAGACGCTGATGGGTCAGGGACCAGCGGCGCCGCTGGGCCAGCTCGACTATGTAGTAGGAGGGGCAATGATTGGCGGCTTCGCGCTGGTCGCGTGGCCGGCGGAGTATAAAGTCACTGGCGTCGAGACTTTTATCGTTAGCTACGACGGCGTCGTCTATCAAAAGGATTTGGGGCCGGATACCGAAAAGATCGCCTCGGCGATGGAGCGGTATAACCCGGACAAAACATGGCATCGCACAAACGATGCAGAGTAGACGGTCGCCGAAAATAACATGCTAGCAGCCGCCTCACCATAATGAGGCGAGTTATCGCATGCAGAATTCGGCATTACTTTCCGACCATTTGTGACTAAATGTTCAAGAAAGGAAAACCAGATGCAGACGAACAGAGAGATCAAACTTTTCCTTTTTGCCTGCTGCATTACGGCGTGCTTGCCAGCCATCACGATGGCGCAGGATGCGGGCTACAACTTCGCACACGGCGTGAATTTCGCCCCGTATAAAACGTACGCGTGGGTAAATATCGAGGGAGCGGGCGCCGACGATCAGGCTCTTGACAGCGAAATCAAGCAAGCGGTCGAGGCGCAACTCGCAACGAAGGGGCTTACCAAATCCAACCAGGGAGCCCAACTTTACGTCGCTTATCAAGTGAGCTTCCGCCGGGAAAAACAGATCGCTCAATACATCGGTGGCTATGCGGGGTACGGGCCTGGCTGGGGCTATGGCTGCACCTATGGCAGCAGCTACGGCGGCTGCAGCGCGGGTTTCACTTATGGCGGAGCTGCCTTGTCCACAATGACTGGGGCGACGATTCAGCTCGGAAATCTGGTGCTTGATATTTACGACGCGACTTACAGAGACCTGGTGTGGCGCGGCAATGTTTCAAAGGCCCTTAGTATCGACCAAAAGAAGCAAACTCTCGACAAAGCCCTAGCAAAGCTTCTCAAGAATTATCCACTTCAGCCCAAGAAATTGTTGTGAACAGAGAACGAGCTTACTTGCGACTAATGGCGAGGACAGAGAAACGTGCTAGAGCTGGTCCAGGTTATGGTACGTTTCCTGAAATTGTTTTTGCCATTGGATTTTGGCAGGTCGTCAGGGATGACTCACCCTAGGAAGAGGTTTGCGGGCTACAGCAGGCGGAAGGTCTTGAAGTTGCCTGCGTTTCGGGATCGGCCCGCTTTATGATTGCACAGTCTGGCATTTTTTTACTCGCCTCAGTGACTTCGGAATCAGCGTCCCACAACGATCCCGTCGCACCGATTCTGATTGCGCTTGTCTTGATGTCATTTGCAGCCGTCATCGGCGGGCGCGTCATGCAGCGATTTGGACAGGCGGCGGTTCTTGGCGAACTTTTGATTGGAGTCCTCGTAGGTAATCTTGGCTATTTGTATCATCAGCCCGCAATTACCATCATTCGCGAAGGCGACTCAATTTCGACCATTGAACAAACGGCGCTACTTCAAAAAGTGACCATTGGCGAAGCGGCTAGACAGCTTCTCCCTGCCGGACCTCACACGGAAGAAATTGCCGAGATCCTGGAAGGGCCTCGTGGCCTGAAAGTCCTTGCCGTTTATTCCTTCGTAGATCAGATGTCCCGCATCGCCATCATCATTCTGCTTTTTTTGGTTGGACTCGAAACCAGCTTGAAGGAAATGCGTGCCGTGGGCTGGACTGCCTCGCTGGTTGGAGTTCTTGGCGTCGTCTTGCCTCTGGGATTGGGGCTAGTGGTCACAACTATCCTGTTACCCGAGTCAAGCTTTGCCGCACATCTATTTATCGGAGGAGTGTTGACAGCTACGAGCGTTGGCATCACGGCTCGCGTACTTCGCGACCTGGGCCAAATGGATCGCCCGGAATCAAAAATTATCCTGGGAGCGGCCGTAATCGATGATGTTCTCGGGTTACTCGTGCTGGCGGTCGTCACCGCGCTGATTGTCCAGGGCTCGGTCAGCCTGGGAAATATTTTCGGCATCACTCTTAA
>DATEWL010000270.1:0-3937 GCA_035258025.1 Candidatus Acidiferrum sp.
TTGCCGACTTCGAGCGCTCCTTGAAACAATCGGTTCAGCACTGGGCCAGTGGCCCCATATTCGTGCGCATAGCGATACGCTTCGCGAACCTGTCCCAGAATTTCCGCTTCGCCGAGAAGCATAGAATCCAGGCCCGCGGACACACGGAAAAGGTGCCTTACGGCAGCTCGGTCATAGTGATGGTAGAGCGACACGCTGAGCACATCCGCCTGCACGGCATGAAATTCGCTTAGAAAAGAAGACAATCCCGGCGCGCATTCATGCGAACTTTCCGGCGGCACTCCATAAATCTCGCTGCGGTTGCATGTCGAAAGCACCAGCGTCTCTTGCAGGATTCCTCTCGAGCGCAGCTCTTCCGCCGCCTTCCGCGACTGTTCCGCCGTGAAAGACACCCGCTCGCGCACCTCGACCGGCGCCGTGCGATGGTTCAATCCGACGAGAACGATTTCCATGCTGCGGCCGCTCTCCTAAAAGTAACGATGACTCTGCGAAAGATACAGATTCACTACAGTAAAACTCATCACCACCACAAAAAAATTAAAGATGCACAACCGTGACGCCCTCGCTCCGCGCCACGAAGCCGTCCGCGCCAAGTAAAAATAAAGCACATAGAGAAGCAGCACCAGCAGAGTGATTACATATTTGGGATCGTAGTACCAAATCTGCCCGCGCAGCCTATCGACCCACACGAATCCAAGTGCTGTCCCTATCGCGATCGACACCAACCCAACCAGCACGCTAGACCGGCTCATGCGTTCGAGAAGCTCCAGCGGCGGAAGCCGCCAAACTACACTGCCGAGTTTGCGGCTCCGCAAAAGGCGCTCCTCACCCAGAAAAATCAAGCTAAAAACGAACGAAAGCGCGAACGCCGCGTACGCAAGAATGCTCAAAGTGACGTGAAAAGCAAAGATGACTCCCTTAGCGGGGGCAGGAGACAATCGATCCGCAGGCGCCAGATGTGCCGCAACAAAAAACACAATGATAAAGGGTAAGACGAACGCTCCCACGGACCGCTGTCGATGAAATAGCTCGAGCCCCAAATAGGTCAGCGCAAGAAGCCACCCAAAAAGCGACATCGACCCGTAAAGATCGTGATAAGGAACGGTATGCATCCCGCGCGAGCGTTCCAGCAGCGCGAAATAGTGAGCGACAAGCCCGAGCCCGAGCAGTAGCGTAGCCAGCCGCCCGGCAATCTCCTTCCCCGTGCTCAAGAAGCGAAGATAGAGAGCTAGACTCCCGCCGTAGGCAACAACCGTGAGAATAAAGAACAAGCCTTCCATGAACTCTACAAGCCTATTTTTCCGCAGCCGGACCGCTCAACCGCAGCCGCACTGCCGTCGAACTCAAAGATTTCCGCATTACCCAGAGTATAGCCCACCCAAGAGCCGCCCCGCACGAGCCTTGCCTCCTTCTGCAATCATCGCCCGGATTTGCTATCCTCTTCCTCTGGCGCAATATGACCGAGACTTCCGCTCCTCTCAATCGAAAGGACTTGTTCCTCCGCGCTTGCCGAGGCGAATCCATTCCGCGGCTTCCCGTCTGGATGATGCGACAAGCGGGGCGCTACCTGCCAGAATACCGCGCCATTCGTGCAAACCACGCCTTTCTAGAGGTTTGCAAGACGCCCGATCTCGCCGTCGAAGTCTCTCTTCAACCCTTTCGCGTCCTCGGCGTCGACGCCGTCATCGTCTTCTCCGACATTCTTATCCCCGCCGAAGCCATGGGCCTCAAACTCGAACTAGGCGACGCTGGCCCCAATCTCCCCGAGCCTGTGCGCTCGAAGCGCGACATCGAAAAGCTAAAACTCTTCGACCCAGAAACCGAAACTGGATTTCTTCCTGAGGCCATTCGCAGCATCGTCCGCGAAGTCGGCCCTACAGTTCCCGTTTTGGGCTTTGCCGCGGCACCCTGGACACTCGCCTGCTATATGGTCGAAGGCCGCACCAAAGAAGGCTTTGCCACGGTAAAAAGCTTTATGCTCAGCGAGCCGGCCACTTTTCGCGACCTCCTGCACCGCATCGCTCAAGCAACGATCCCGTATTTGAAAGCCCAAATCGCTGCGGGAGTCGCGGCCGTTCAACTGTTCGATACCTGGTGCGGCGAGTTGTCACTGCGCGACTACGAAGAGTTTGCTCTACCGGCCACGCAAGAGATCATTTCAGGGCTGGGCAGCGCGACGCCCATCATCTATTATACGAAAGCCTCTCATCATCTACTGCCGGCCGTAGCCCACTCCGGCGCAAGTGTCCTAAGCGTTGACTGGCGCGTGGACATGCGCGCCCTCCGCGAAAAGCTCGGCCCACGCATCGCGATACAAGGTAACGTCGACCCCGCCGTTCTTTTCGGCCCGCCGGATGAGATTCGCCGCGTAACCCAAGAAGCCATGGCAGCGCTTGGCGGAGTAGGCCACATCCTGAACCTTGGCCACGGAATCCTGCAACACACTCCAATCGAAAATGCCAAGTTGTTTATCGAAACCGGCCAGCAAACTTTGCTGCAAGAAGCTGTAGCTGCGGGGCTTGCCCTACCCTCTACGCGTGGAACCGCATCATGACGCTAGCAAATCCAACTCTGCAAAACATGCGCGAAGAGCTTCGCGTCAGCGAAGACTTCCTCGTCCGCTACAACCGTCCCGGCCCCCGCTACACCAGCTACCCCACCGCCCCCGTCTGGAACGACTCCTTCGGCCCAGCCGACCTCGAAAAAGTCCACGAAGAAGCCAACCTCGCCAAATCCCCCGTCTCGCTCTACATGCACATTCCATTCTGCGAGAGCCTCTGCCTTTTCTGCGCCTGCAACGTCATCATCCAAAAAGACAAGCGCGTCTCCCCCCCGTACCTCGAAATCCTCAAGCACGAAATCACCAGTATCAGCCGCAGCGTCTCCAAAGATCGCCCGGTAGTCCAATTCCACTGGGGCGGTGGTACACCCACCTATCTAACGCCTCCACAAATCGAAGATCTCTTCGGCTTCACCTGCGATCACTTCACCTTCGCCCCCGACGCCGAAATCGGCATTGAAGTCGACCCCCGCGTCACCAGCCGCGAACATCTCGAAACTCTCCGCAAACTAGGTTTCAACCGCCTAAGCATGGGCATCCAAGATTTTCACCCGTTAGTCCAAAAAACAATCAAACGCGTCCAACCGTTCGAACTCACCGCTGCCCTCATCCAATCCGCCCGCGACCTCGGCTTCGACAGCGTCAACGTCGACCTCATCTACGGCCTCCCCTACCAAACCGCCGAAACCTTCGCTCACACCGTAGACCAAATCCTGGAACTCACGCCGGACCGCGTCGCCCTCTTCAGCTATGCCCACGTCCCCTGGCTAAAAAAACAACAAAACTCTTTTGAAGGCCATCTCCCCGAAGGCATGCAAAAATTCGAGATCTTCCGCACCGGCCTCCTGAAATTCCTCGAAGCCGGCTATCTCTACATCGGCATGGACCACTTCGCCAAACCCGGCGACGAACTAGCCGTCTCCCAGCAAAATCGCACCCTCCATCGCAATTTCCAGGGCTACACCACCAAAGCGGGCGCCGACCTCTACGGCATGGGCATCACCGCCATCAGCGGCATCCAAAACGCCTATGCCCAAAATCAACGCGACATCCCCAGCTGGGAAAAAGCCGTCAACGAACGCGGCATCGCCACCATGCGCGGGTACCACCTCTCCGACGACGACCGCCTTCGCCGCGCGGTAATCAGCCGCCTCCTCTGCCACACCATTGTCCTGAAAGACGAAGTCTCAAAGGAATTCGCAATCGATTTCGACAACTATTTCGCCGACGAACTCACCCGCCTCGAACCCTTCCGCGAAGACGGCCTCGTCATCCTCGATCCCAACGAAATCCGCACCACCCAGTTAGGCCGCATCTTCATCCGCAACCTGGCCATGATTTTCGACCCCTACCTGGAAAAGCAGCAACTCAACGCCA
>DATEWL010000271.1:0-3049 GCA_035258025.1 Candidatus Acidiferrum sp.
GAATCATGTGGGGTATCAGTAGATTGTTTGCAGGGGTGTTGTTGCTCGCAGCAATGCTGGCAGGCGTGAACGCGTACGGGCAAGGCGGCGCGACGGGCGCCATCAGCGGCGTAGTGGTTGATACCAGCGGAGGCTCCATCGCCTCGGCGGATGTGCAGATTATCGATGCGCGGACGGAATCGATCGTGCGCAAGCTTCCCACGAGCACCGAGGGAATTTTCGTTGCCACGCTGTTGCCGCCGGGGAATTACATCATCGTTGTAAACAAATCCGGATTTGGAGAAGCGAAAGCCACGGACATCGAGGTGCGCGTTACAGAGACGACGCGCGTGACGATCACGCTGAAACCCGGAGCGGTAACGGAAAAAGTCGAAATTTCGGCGCAAGTGGCGGCCGTGGAAACCAGCAACGCCACAACCGGCGAATCCCTTGGCACCGCCACGATCCGCGAGCTTCCCCTGGCGACGCAGAACTACCAGCAACTGCTGACGCTTTCCACCGGCGCGCAGAGCGAACTGAACGCCGCGGCGCAGCTTGGGCGCGGTAGCGTGAAACTCTTCGTTAACGGCCAGCGCGAAGACAACAACAACTTTTTGATCGAGGGAATCAGCGCCACGGACTACAACGTTGCGCAAGCGACGTACGTTCCACTTCCCAATCCCGACGTAATCCAGGAGTTCAAGGTCCAGACTTCGCTGTATGACGCCAGCCAGGGGCGCGACGGCGGGGGAAATGTCAACGCGATTCTAAAGTCCGGCACAAGAGAGTTCCATGGCGACGCTTACGAATATTTCCGCAACACGGTTTTGAATGCCAATGACTTCTTCCTGAATCGCGAAGGTCTAGCACGTCCCGAAATTATACAGAACATCTTCGGCGGAAGCCTTGGCGGACCTGTGATAAAGGAGAAGTTCGGGTACTTTTTCATGAATTACCAGGGCACGAGGCAGCGCAGCGGCGATTCCCCGGGCACGCTCATCAGCACGACGATCCCGTCGCTTCCAGATGTCCGAACACAAGCCACGATTTCGCAGGCTTTTTTCGGTAATACGACGACCCCGATCGATCCGGTGGTGTTGAAGCTGTTGAGTTTTCAGAGCAACCAGTTCGGCGGGACGACCAACGGGCTGTTGATTCCGAGCAGCAACCCTGCGACGGGTGCATTCGCCATCAGCCGGGCAGGGAAATATACCGACAACCAATTCACAACCAACTGGGACCGCGAATTCCGCAGCGGCCAGGACAAACTTTCCGCCAGGTTTTTCTTTTCTGATTCCGAGAGCTTTTTGCCTTTCGGCGGCGGCGACCTGCAGGAATCTCTGGGCAGCACGCTGGCCAGCAGCGTAAGCTCTTCTTCGCTGAACTTTCCGTTTGACACGCCGGTGAATGCCCGATTCCTGAATATTACGGAGACGCATCTCTTCTCAGCGACGCTCGTGAATGAATTCAGGTTCGGCTTCGTGCATATCAACGACGTACTGAGCAATGTGGCGCCAGTCACCACCACGGACCTGGGCATCGACCGGCCTACGAACAGCGTGACGGACTCGATTTATAAGTTCATTTTCGAGAGTTCCGGCTTCGAGATTGGACCGGCGCCCTTCGGGAACCAGTCGCAGGACCAGAACAACTACAATCTTGTGGACACCGTGAGCTGGGTAAAAGGCGCACACGTATTGCGTTTCGGTGGCGACTTCACGCGCGTGAATTTGAACAAAAACTTTCCGCAGGTGTTCAACGGGGAACTGTTCTTCACAAATACGCCGGCGGGGTCGGGACCGCTGACAGGTGTTGCGACGACCGACTTCCAGAATTTTCTTTTGGGCGCGCCACAATTCAGCTTTGGGGGAGGTGGCCTTTCGAATCACGAATACCGGTCCAATAACTATGCGGTATTTGCACAGGATGACTGGAAAATCCGGCCGAATCTGACGCTGAATCTGGGAGTGCGAACGGAAATATTCGGAGCGTTTCATGACGATCTTTGCCACATCGGGAATCTTGATCCGACTCTCGCGAATGCTGGAGAGTTCCCCTTCATCTACCCGTCCTGCGTGAACAACCTGCACCTTGCGGGACTGACGGGCAGCGCGAATGGCACTACGTTTAACAACAATTACTCTACGAATATTGGACCGCGCATCGGCCTGGCCTACGACCTCTTCGGGCATCACAATACGACGATTCGCGCCGGATACGGCATCTACTACGTGCGCGAGGACGTTGGCACTGCGGACCAATTGTCGTTTGAGACGCCGTTTCTTCCTGTGGCTTTCGGTGGGGGCGCGCCGGGGTGCCTGGGAACCTATTTCTCGGCAACGCCGCTGCCGGGCTGCCCGACCCCGAACCCGAACGCGCTGCCGCAAGCCGGCACGTTGGACCCGGGCTTTGTTCCCTGCCTGAACGTTTTCCAGGGCTTCCCTGGAGGAGATACCACGCAAGCTGCAAATTATGGACAGGCTGCCGGAAACGGCTGCCCAGGACCACTCAATACACTCGGCATCTTCGGATTGGCTGTGCCTCGCCACTTCGTCGTACCGAGCACGCAGCAGTGGAATTTGACCGTTCAACATTCACTCGGCAAGCAGTGGGTGCTTGAGGTTGGCTACGTAGGCACGCATTCCATCCATCTGCGCGAAACACGTGATGCACTGCAATCGCAGGACGCGACACCGACGAATCCAGTAGACATCAGCAGCACGTTTTGCAACCCCAGTCCTTGCGTTATAACCACCAACACGTTCGCCAACGCTATCGCTCGCTCGCGAGCCCAGGGCATCAACGGCTACGCTGGGTTTCAGCTCTTCGCCAACGATGCTTACTCGCACTACAATTCGCTGCAGACAACGGTATCGCGCCGGTGGGGCGCCGGGTATTTCCAGGCCGCCTATACTTTCTCCAAGTCGACCGACGCGACATCAACGGGCAATACTGCCTTCAATACCGCCTTCAACGACGAATCCACACTGAATGATTCGCGCGGGCTGTCTGATTTCGACCGCACGCACCGGTTGGCCGTGAGTTACCGCTACGATTTGCCATTCTTCAA
>DATEWL010000272.1:0-4741 GCA_035258025.1 Candidatus Acidiferrum sp.
CGCGTCCGAGCGATGCTCGATGACGTGCGCGATGGTGTGCCCGTGAGCCGCCCCAAGTACGAGCGTCTGCAGAATCAGCAGGTCCAGCGTGCCCTGGAGTAAATCCGCTTGTAAGGGAGGTGCGCCACGTTTTGCCATGCAGCCGTCTCATACTCCCATAGATGATCTACTACGAGACCGTTTCTCCCACGCTTAGACGCACGCTATGCAGGAAAGTCGCTATTGGGACCGAAAATCGTCCTCGGTAGACAATCCATGGGGTGGCTACAGTGAGCCTGCATGCAGCTGCTCCCACAGCACGCTTCCATGCCGTCTGGTATGATTTGACCAGGAACAATGCGGCCTGATCGCATTCCGCTCTTTCCACTGAACGTCGTTCTTCTCCCCGGCGCAGACCTTCCCCTGCACATCTTCGAGCCGCGTTATCTCGAAATGGTGGAGCGCTGTTTGAAGGAAAAGTCAGAGTTCGGCGTTCTCCTGGCCCTGCCTAAGGGGGTTGCCAGGGTGGGTTGTACTGCGGAGATCATCGAGGTCGCAAAGCGCCATGAGGACGAAACCATGGACATTTTGACGGTGGGGCGAGAGCGCTTCCGTGTCATCGACTTCTTCGAGGAAAATCCCCTCGCAGAGGGGCAGGTGGATTATCTCGAAGATCGCGACACGGCTGTCAACCCATCGATGCGCCGGGAGCTTCTCGAACTTTACGAAACCTGCCACACTCTGATCTTTGAGGACTATCCGAAGAACACTGGCAGCGACGAGTCCACCCAACTCTCGTTCGTTATTGCGGGGACTCTGCCGATGGATTTGCTGTTGAAACAGCAAATCCTGGAGTTACGGTCGGAATTGGATCGTCAGGAACGCCTCGTCGGGTATCTTCGCGAGTGGGCGCCGCATCTACAAAAGACAGGCGTTCTGCGCCAGCGCGCCGGTGGCAATGGACACGGATTGAATTAGCACGGGTTGAATTAATATGGTGTGTGCCCCGACTAGATCGGGACGCGGAACGAGGCCTCATGACGGCAAGCGCATCTCTATTATCTTCTGGACATCCGAAACCCCGGACTCTGGGCGAACTCAAGCGCATCCCGGACTTCGACGCGCGCACCATCTCTCGCTCGGTGAAAAACGAGATGCGCCAGAACCTCTTGCGCATGATCGAGAAGAACGAGCCACTTTTCCCCGGCGTGCACGGCTACGAAGACACGGTCATCCCACAGATCATTAACGCTCTGCTATCTCGTCACAATTTCATTCTTTTGGGCCTGCGCGGGCAAGCCAAGAGCCGCATCCTTCGCGGCTTGGCCCAGTTCCTCGATCCGGAGATTCCCGTGGTCGTCGGCTGCGAAATCAACGATGACCCGCTGCGTCCCATTTGCCGAGCGTGCCGCGAGAAAGTGGCAGCCGAAGGCGACAACACGCCGATCGCGTGGATGCCGCGCGATCAACGCTACGTGGAAAAGCTCGCTACGCCCGATGTGACCATGGCCGACATCATCGGCGACGTCGATCCCATTCGCGCCGCGCGCGGTGGCCGCGATCTTTCGGATGAGTTGACCATTCATTACGGATTACTGCCTCGCGCCAACCGCGGCATCTTCGCCATCAACGAACTGCCCGACCTCGCCGGCAAGATCCAGGTCGGTTTGTTTAACATCATGCAAGAGGGCGACATTCAGATTAAGGGTTACCCGCTTCGCCTGCCACTTGACGTGCTCATCGTTTTCACAGCGAATCCAGAGGACTACACGGCGCGCGGGAAAATCATCACTCCGCTGAAGGATCGCATCGGCGCGGAAATTCGCACCCACTATCCTTCTACGCTTGAAGAAGGCATGGCGATCACTGCGCAGGAATCGTGGGTCGCACGCGATGCCATACGCAAGGTCGAAGTCCCGGCCTACCTTCGAAACGTGGTGGAAGAGATTGCCTTTCAGGCGCGCGAAGACAAGCGCGTCGACCGCCGTTCCGGTGTCAGCCAGCGGCTCCCGATTACCACTCTCGAGAGTCTTGTCAGCAGCGCCGAACAGCGCGCCGCACGCACTGGCGAAAAGTCCTCGGTCGCGCGGATCGCCGACGTTTATTCCGCGCTTCCCGCTATTACCGGCAAACTAGAACTCGAATACGAAGGTGAGCTCAAGGGCGCCGACACTATCGCTCGTGAACTGATTCGGACGGCGGTCGGCCGTGTCTTCAGCAAACATTTCGCCGAAGTGAATTTTCAGAGCGTCATCCAATGGTTTGAAATCGGCGGCGAACTGAAACTTCCCGAACTCGCAACCACTTCCGATCGTTACCACCAGCTCTCGAAAATACAAGGTTTGATGGAACATATCGGGCGGCTTGGCGTCCAAGACCGCAAAGATGCTGGCGCAGCTGCCTCCGCCGCGGAAATGATCCTCGAAGGTTTGTGGGCTCACCGCAGAATCGGGCGCAGCGAGGAACGCGGCTTTTATGCGGACAAGCCAAAGCAGCAGACGGAGCAGCGCGAAAATCCCGGCCGGCCACCGCGGCGTCAATTCAATTGACGACCCGATGAAGGGCCGTCATTCGGGAAGCAGTGCGACGAGGGATCTGGTTTCTATGACGAGAACGCGTAAGGAACACCAGCTATGAAATTCATCCGCTACGGAAAATACGTCGGCGAACCAGCCGACGCCGTCGATCTCGAAGAACTCGTCAAACGCATGGGCGATTTTTTTCTGCAAAGCGGCTTCGAATCGCAGTTTTACGGCGTCTCGCAGATGGATCCCGACCGCTCGATGGAAGCTCTCCGCGAAGCCATCCTTCGCGCGCTTCAAGAGGGTGATCTGCTTCCTGAAGACGCCATGAGCGAAGAGCTCCGCGAAATGCTGCAAAATCCCGACGCGCAAAACAATCAAGCCGTTAAAGATCTCCTCGAAAAGCTGATGGAGCGCCTTGCGCAAGAAGGTTTTATCAATCCGCAGCAGCCGCCGCAGGTGACGCCGCCGCCGCAAACTTCGGCGCGCGGGCAGCTTGGCCAGCCGCACGAAAAGCCACCGGATGCGCGATTCGAAATTACAGACAAGACCATCGACTTTCTCGGGTTCAAAACTTTGCAGGATCTTCTCGGTTCGCTAGGCCGCAGCAGCTTCGGCCGGCACGACACGCGCGACCTTTCGACGGGCATCGAGTCCGGCGGCGTCTCCCGACCGTACGAATTTGGCGACACGATGAATCTCGACGTCAGCGAAACGCTTTTCAACGCCGTCCGCCGGCAAGGCGCAAAAGTCCCTATCGACATGGCGTACTCCGACCTGATGGTTCACCAGTGCGAGTATCACAGCTCCTGCGCCACGGTCGTTCTTCTCGATTGCAGCCATAGCATGATTCTCTACGGCGAGGACCGGTTTACACCGGCGAAGCGCGTCGCGATGGCGCTGTCTCATCTCATTCGAACGCAGTATCCCGGCGACACTTTGAGCCTGGTTCTCTTTCACGACAGCGCCGAAGAAGTTCCTCTTGGCGAACTCGCGCGCGTACAGGTTGGTCCGTATTACACCAACACGCGCGAAGGCTTGCGACTGGCGCAGCGCATTTTACTTCGGCAGAAGAAAGATATGCGCCAGATCATTATGATCACGGACGGGAAGCCTTCCGCGCTTACGCTTGAAGACGGCCGCATCTACAAAAACGCTTTCGGCTTGGATCCGTTCGTCGTCGGGCAAACACTCGAAGAGGTCAACAAATGCAAGCGCGCCGGGATCATGATCAACACGTTCATGCTCGCGAGCGACTACAGCCTCGTCCATTTCGTCCAGAAAATCACGGAAATGTGCCGCGGCAAGGCCTACTTCACCACGCCTTACACGCTGGGCCAATACTTGTTAATGGATTACATGCAGCGCAAAACCAAGCAAATCCATTGATCCTGGTTTCCGCCGCTATTCTTGGGAGCACGCGGCCATTTCATAAAAACTGCTATCATTTTCTATGCCCATCCAACGCTGCCCACAGTGCGGAAGAGAGTTTGATAGCAATTTCGGAGGTTCACCAGCTTCGCTGAACTGTCCGGAGTGCGAGGACCGCCTGGCGCATATGGCGCGCGTCGGGATCCCCACTTCTGGGCGGGCTCTCGTTACGCCTTCCTTCCCTATCACCACAGGAATTATTGGATTGAACGTATTGGTGTTCGTCATCATGGTGCTGCGCGGCGTATCGCCCTTGCTTCCATTGCCGGAACAGGCGATTGCCTTCGGAGCGAACGTCGCTAGCCTCACGTTCAACGGGCAATGGTGGCGGCTGCTCACCAGCATGTTTGTGCACTTCGGTATCGTTCACATCGGGCTCAACATGTGGTGCCTATGGAATTTGGGCCGCGCTGCCGAACAGTTGATGGGACGCGCTTCTTACCTGCTTGCTTATTTCGTGAGCGGAATTTTTTCCAGCATTGCGAGCGTATATTGGCATCCTATGGGGGCGAGCGCAGGAGCGTCCGGCGCGATTTTTGGAATGGCCGGCGTGCTCGTTTCCTACGTTTATTTGAAGAAGACCCCATCCCACCTGACAATCAACAAAAAAATGCTGGGGAGCCTGGGCACATTCATTGCCTACAACCTGGCGTTTGGAGCGCTTCCGGGGATCAGTAACGCCGCGCACATCGGCGGCCTCGTGATGGGCCTCGCCGTTGGAGCGGCGCTGCCCGCTGCCGGAGCCAGCGAGCCTGAGCGCCGCACGCGGCTGTCTCTGGTTGCCATTTTCTCCGCGGTCGTGCTGGTCG
>DATEWL010000273.1:0-4274 GCA_035258025.1 Candidatus Acidiferrum sp.
AGTCATGAACGGCCGAGGCATGGACTCCACCCTCAGCAGTAAGGTCAAGTTGGGCGGCGATGCCTCTGTTGCCGCAGGCCCCAAGGGACGTACCGCTTCCGCGGACACCGACGCTTGGATGCGCGCTGAGATTCTTAGCTATTCACGCGCACAGGGAATTTTTGCTGGAGTTTCCCTCGAAGGCTCCACGATTCGCCCTGACGATGACGCCAGCGGCGACGTTTATGGCCGTCCTATGAAGGCAAGTCAAATCGTGCGTGGCGAACATGTCGGCGTGCCGGAAACGGGCCGCCATCTCGTTAACGTTCTGGAGAAGCATTCGCCAGTCAACGAATCACAACGCGCTTCTAACTAATAGTTGGAAGTGACCAATTCGCCGGGATTCTCCTAATCCCGGCGAATTTTTGTTGTCTAGAAGGGTGTTTCGGCGAGTGACCCAGCGGACTACTCCGCTTAACTTCCTACGGAGGCCATCTGTGAAGATTGCAGGACCGCGACAATCTCTTGCAGTCCAGCCACTAACACTTCGACGCAATGGCCTGTTGCGAGCTCAGATCTTGCGCTCAACAGATCTAGCATCTGCCACTACTCACTACTTACCACTCACTGTTCACTACTTATGCCGCCGGTCATTTGCATGCTCCGCATGCCCATTCGCATCCAGCCAGGTAAGCAGCGAGCGAATGCTCCCATGCGCCAAAGCAATACTTGAATCGGCAGCGCCATAATAGAGATTGATCGTATCCCCGTCCGCCGCCACCGTATACCCACAAGGAAACACAACATCTTGCACATCTCCGTGACGTTCGTAGTCCGCCTCCGGCGCAAACATCCAGGAATCCCCTCGGATGAGGCATTTCTCTGGTTGCTCGAGATCGAAGAGGGCCAGCCCCAGCCGGTAGATCGAGCTCGAAGGCGTCCTTCGCACGCCATGATAAATCATCAGCCAGCCTCTCGGCGTTTCAATTGGCGGCGGCGACATGCCAATCTTGTTCGCATCCCACCAGGCTCCCCGGCGGGCTTCCAGCATGAGCTTGTGATTTCCCCAGTAGCGCAAATCGGGAGAGTACGAGATCCACACGTGAGCTCCCAGCGGCGTCATCGGTCGGTGAATCAATGCCCAGAACCCTCCGATTCTTCGCGGCAGCAGCGCTGCATCCTTGTCGTCGGGTGACATGATGACGCCATATCTCTCGAAGCTCCGGAAGTCGCTTGTCAGTGCCAGAGAAACTCCGGGACCTCCACGCGAATAGGACGTGTAGGCCACGGCATATTTCTTAAGTTCCGGCACGTAGGTAATGCGCGGGTCCTCTATGCCCCAGATTTCTTCAGGGTACCGGTCCCCATCGGGCACCAGTGTTGGTTCGTTGTCGATCTGCCAGTCGTCCACACCGTTCACCGATCGGGCCGCGCACAGGTGCGAGAGCCCGCGGCGATCTTCCACCCGGCAAAGCAGCAGCGTGGAACCATCCGGCAGAAGCGTTGCCCCGGCGTTAAATACACTGTTGATCGAATACGGCCAATCCTTTCCCGTCAAAATCGGGTTAGCGGTGTGGCGCTCGAATAGCGTTTCGTACTGGTTTATCTTGGCCTTCGTGGAGATTGTGATTACGTTCATGGAAGCGGGCTCCGGCAATTTCGATTGATTTCTAAGACCACTGCTTGTTGCTTCAAATCTTTTTTCCCGTGCCGTCGTATTCTTCTACTTGGCGCATTTCCAAAAGTGCCATCAAGAACGACAGTGTGGATTCTGCGCCTTGATTTTCATTGGCGCGGTCTGGATGCAGGCCGTCTCTACAACCGCCCGTGACGGGATCGTAGAGTGCGATCTGAAGATCGTTGTCTCCCAAGAACCAGTTGAACGCGGACCACGCCTCTTTGCGCCAGCGGCCCTTGCCGGTCGCCCGATAAGCTTGTAGGCACGCCGACACTGCCGCACAGGCCTCCACCGGTTGCTGGTCGAAGCGGGCCTTCTCGGTTGTCTTGGAATAAAAACCCTGCGAACCGATGGGCACGAAGTGGCCCTTTACCTCGCAACGCTGTTGCGCAACCAGCCAGTCCAGCGCTTCGAGCCCTGCCGATATCATCTCTTCGTTTCCAGCCCGCACTCCCGCTCGCATCAACGCCTGCGGCAATCGCGCATTGGAATAAGACAGCCCGTTTTCAAACCACTTCCAGTCCTCAGTTCGGTGGGAACGGTAGGAACTCAACAGCCGATTGGCCAGCGCGTCCGAAGCGCTCAGCGCCGCACGATCCCCTGGGAACGAGTCGAGATACTCCTGCACTCCGAGCAAGGCGAAAGCGCACGCGCGCGGGCTTTTAAACTCAACAGCTGTAGGCACGGCAAGTTCAAACATGCGGCCCGCCGCTCCGCGTAACCCCGCGTTCTCAGATCGTCCGAGAACGGTTCCCAAACCCCAAAGGGCCCTGCCATGACTGTCTTCCGAATGCTCGGTCTCGTGCCATTGGCATTCGTATGTCAGGGAATTTCGAAAACGTTTGGTCGCGGGATCATACGCATGCCACAAGAAAGCCAGATAACGGGAAGCCAGATCGGCCGAATTTGCCGGCGCGTGAATCCCTATCTCTTCCAAGAGTGTGGTCACGATCAGCGCCCGCGCGTTGTCATCGGTCGAATAACCTTCCGGATAGTTGGGTACCACGAAAACCGCATGCTCCACCATTCCTGTATGGTCCGTCATGCGATATAGGTGATCCAGTTTGATGGCCGGAAGCCGGTCGAGATTCTTTTCCGTGTTCCGCGCCGAAAATGTGGCCCGCGGATTTCGCAATCGCTCGTTGTATATGCGTTCAAAGCTCTTCATATACTTCTGCGCCACGCGGCTCCAAACCATGTCTCGCCCGTACAAATAAGCGCGTTTCCTCATGGCGTGCCTTGCTGTCGCGTTGTCCAGGAGCTCAACCGTCTTTGCCGCGATCGCTTCCGGATCATCAAACGGAACAAGCGCGCCCCGCTCGTCATCCAGGAGCTCGACGGCGTGCAAGTAGGGCGTCGAAATGATTGCCTTTCCCGCGCTTAACGCGTAGGCCAGCGTTCCGGAAACCACTTGCGCCTTATGTTTGTAGGGCGTGATGTAAATATCCGCCGCCCCGATCAATTCAACCATCTCTTGCGGGCTCACGAACCGATTGCGGAAGATTACATTCGGTTCCACCCCGAGCTCTTTCGCCAGGTTCTGCAAAGACTGGCGGTATTTATCGCCTTCCCGTCGCAATATATGCGGGTGCGTCACGCCGGAAACCATGTAGACCACATTGCCGTGGCGTGCCAGAATCTGCGGCAGCGCTTTTATGACGTTTTCTATCCCCTTGTTCGGCGAGAGCAGCCCAAACGTCAGCAAAACCTCTTTCCCTTCCGTTCCGAACCCGTCCTTGTAAAAACTCGGATCGGTGAACGGCAAATCAGGAATGCCATGCGGGATCAAATCGATCTTGTCGGCCGGAACTTTAAACACTTCCTGCAGAATCTCCGAGGACTGCTTGCTCATCACGATCACGCGGTCCGAAAGCGTCGCAATTTCCTCCAATACTCTGCGTTGGTCGGGGTTTGGCTCGCGAAGCACCGTGTGCAACGTCGTCGCGAATGGCATTCGCAGGCGCCGCAAAAGTTCCAGAATATGTGCGCCGGCCCGTCCACCGAAAATTCCGTACTCATGTTGTAGGCAAACCAGATCGATGTTGCTGAAGTTCAGAAAATCCGCGGCCTGCCGGTAAGAAGCCAGATTATCTTCAGACAACTCAAACCGCACTCTCGCGGGATACGCATAACCTTCTTCGGTATCGTTTACCGGAAGCGCCAGCAGTTCGGTCGTTCCGTATTCCGCGTGCAGAGCGTCGCATAAATCTGTCGTAAACGTCGCAATCCCGCATCGCCTCGGCAGATAATTCCCCACGACCGCGATTCTGTTCGGAAGCACGGACCGCTGCGGGATGGGCGTCAGTGAGACAGGTCTCTCCTCCAGAACGAGAGACTGCAACTCAATCACCGCTTCGGTTTCTGCCAGGGGTAGTATTTTTGGCAAAGACATTCGATTTCCAGTGAATCCGTGATCCGCGGAAGAGTCTCCACGTGACAGCCCAAGAAATACCCGCCTTGGAGGCGCATGGAACGCCGAACTTTTCTGTCAAATACTGAATCGCGTCCCGCTTATCGGAGAGGAGCGTGCCGCTTACTCGTGCAAGACCACCGTCAGCAAAGATTTGTTGACCTTGATCTTCCCGTTGTACTCGATGAAGCCCAGTTTTCTGAATTT
>DATEWL010000274.1:0-2193 GCA_035258025.1 Candidatus Acidiferrum sp.
TTGCTCGAGACCTTTTTCATGTGGTCCGTAGGATGCAGCCACTCGCCCGGCATGTTGCTAACGCTCCTCTTCCATCGATGATGACACCGGTCACCGCTGACCAGCCCTTCTTTACAATTCTAGTATGATGGAAGTTGGCGCTTAAGCATAAATTCTGCGCTGCACTCCCATGGAACCCAGAGAAATAGCGGCGCTGCTTCCTGAAAGCCCCGGCGTCTACCTGTTCAAAGATGCCGCCGGCAATGTGCTCTACGTCGGCAAAGCCGCGTCGCTCCGCAGCCGAGTGCGTTCCTATTTTCTCGAATCAAGCTGGGTAAACGCAAAAACCGGCTCACTCGCCCGCGAAATCGCCGATCTCGAAACCATCCTCGTTGGCAACGAACGCGAAGCCCTCGCCCTCGAACACAATCTCATCAAGCAGTATCGCCCGAAGTTCAACGTCATGCTTCGGGACGACAAAACCTACCCGTACATTAAATTCACCGCCGCGGAAAAATACCCCCGCGTCTATTTCACGCGCCGCATCAAGAAAGACGGCTCCCTCTACTTTGGCCCCTATTTTCCAGCAGGCCTGGCGCGCCGCATTCTCCATTTCGTTCACAAGCGTTTTCTGGTTCCGAGCTGTACGGTCGATCTCACGCGCAGTCATCCGCGGCCGTGTTTGCAGTACTACATCAAGCGCTGCCTCGGCCCTTGCGTCGCTGGCCTGACCACCGACGAGCGCTACGCTGAAGCTGCTCGCGACGTCCGCCTGTTTCTCGAGGGCCGCCGCCACGATCTCATCAAAAGCCTTGACGCGCGCATGATGGCCGCCGCCGAAAAAGAGCAATTCGAGCAAGCCGCGGCCTATCGCGATCTCCTCCGCACGCTCGAAGATATCGAAGAGCGACAGCGCATTGCCTCCACTCAAGGCGATGATACGGATGTACTGGCGTACTACGCAGAACCTCCTCTGGTCGCGGCTAATCTTTTTCACCTGCGCGGCGGCCGCGTAGTCGACCGCCGCGAATTTTATTGGGAAGACCTCGAAGAGTTCGATCCGCAGGAGTTTGTTCCGTCACTTCTTAAGCAGCTTTATTTGGAAGCGGAATATCTGCCGAAAGCTATACACGTCCCCATTGATTTCGAAGACCGTGAACTGCTCGAAGAAACGCTTGCCGAGCGCGCTGGTCACAAAGTAGAAATCTTCACGCCCCAGCGGGGCAACAAGCGCTCGTTTCTGGATCTTGTCGAAAGCAACGCCAAGCATTCGTTCGAACAACGCTTCCGCGTCCTGAAACCCAGTTCGAAAGCCATCGGCGAAGCGCTGCAAAACGCCTTGGATCTTCCTGAAGAACCGCACCGCATCGAAAGCTTCGACATTTCGCACATTCAGGGAACGGATACTGTCGCTTCGATGGTCGTCTGGGAAAATGGCCGCATGAAAAAATCCGAGTACAGGAAATTCATCATCCGTGGAGACGAGGGGCGCAGAGACGAAGGCCGCGGCGCAGATTCGAACAACTCCTCGCCCATTTCCGTACTGCCCGCCGCCGCATTGCCAATATGGAAGAACGACGACTTCGCCAGCATGCGCGAAGCGGTGACCCGCCGCTATCGCCGCTTACAGGAAGAGAAAAAACCTCTCCCGAGTCTCATTCTCATTGACGGCGGCATCGGTCAACTCCACGCAGCAGCGCAAGCGCTCGATTCGCTGCAAATCATCAATCAGCCTCTCGCCAGCATCGCAAAGAAAGAAGAAATTCTTTATGTTTTTGGCCAGGAAGACGAGCCAATTGTTCTCGAACATCACTCGCCGGTCCTTCATCTCATCCAGCAAATCCGCGACGAGACTCACCGCTTCGCTGTCACGTTCCACCGCCAGCGCCGCGCCGCGCGTCAGACCAAATCCGTGCTAACCGGCATTACCGGGATCGGCCCGCGCACCACGCAAAAACTCTTGCGCGAATTCGGAAGTGTCGCAAATGTGCGTCGCGCGGGTCTAGAAAAAGTGAGTGAGGTGATTCCTCGAAAAACCGCTGAGAAACTATTCGAACAGCTCGGCGCGCTGCAATCCAGGGATAGTCGCACCGATAACCGGATTAAGTAGCGCATACCGGTTAGCCCATATTGCGCGCTGCGTAGTGCTATGTTACGGTTTTTGTGGAGGTTCTCATGGCGGACAATGTTGGTTCCAAGGTCACTTATTTCCTG
>DATEWL010000275.1:0-3092 GCA_035258025.1 Candidatus Acidiferrum sp.
CGGTTTGCACAGAACCACGGAGCTGGGCGAGCTGTTCGACTAGCCGCGTGCTCTCGGTTTCCGCTTCCGCGCGGCTGATGGCTGCGGCAGCGTGTTGATTCTTCGCACGCTCGGCGCGCATTCTTGCGTCCTCGGAATCCTTCCTGAGGCGCAGAAGCTCGTTCTGGCAAACAGTGAGTTCGAGGCCGAGCCGCGCTAGTTCGCTTTGCATGTGCTCGTGACGGTGCGTGGCCGAGAAGACGCTGCGCTCGGCGTCGCGTTGCTGGAGCGTAATCTGTTCGAGCGACTGCTCTGCTTCGCGCAATTCCGTGTTCACTTGCGCAAGGGCGGATTGCGCTTCACTCACCTCATGCTCGAGGCGCGAGATATCGGAGTCGAGGGCGCGTAGCTCGCGCTTCATGCCGAGCGGGCCAGCCTCATCGGCGCGGCCACCAGTGACCATGCGGCCCTGATAGCAAGTGCCGTCCGGCGCGACGAACGCGAACTGAGGATTGTCGCGAGCGAGCGTCTCAGCGGCGGTCGCGCTGTTCGTCAAATAGGCCGAGCGCAGACGCGGAAGAAATTGCTTGGCGGCTGCGCCCAGGGGATCGCGGAAACCGACTAGTTTATCCAGGCGGGAGATCACGCCGTCTTCGATGTGGAAGTTAATGATTGGCTCGTATTCGGCGAGGCGCAGATTACGCAGGGAATCGACGAAGAACGTAGCTCGGCCGCCGACTTCATCGCGGAGAAGGGAAACACCGGCGCGAGCATGGTCGTAAGTTTCGACGACGACGTATTCCAGTTCATCGCGAAGATATTGCTCGATGGCCGCTTCGTGCTGTTCTTCGACTTCGGCGTAATCCGCGAGCACGCCGACGGCGTGGAAGTTGTGGCCGCCTCCGCGTTCGTTGGCGGCGAAAAGCTTCTGTACGGCATCTGCGGTGTAGGAGCGGTCGTTGAGAATCTGTGTGAGCGTTTCATGGCGCGCGCGAACGCCGGAGAGAGAATCGCGAAGCACATCGGCCTTCTGGGTCGTGGTCTCACGTTGCTGGCGCAAGTCCGCGATGCGCGCTTGCAGAGAAGCCGCATTTTGGCTTAGCGCGTTGAGCTGGCCGCTCGCGGCTTCCCAATCGTAGGCCGCCTGATCGGCTTCGTCACGAATGCGAATGGAAGTTTCGAGGAGTTCGTGCTCGCCCGCTTCGCGTTTACGGAGGGCTTCGAGGTGATGGACGAGCGCCTCTTCCGCTTGCTTCTGTTCGCCGTGCAGACGAAGCAGGCTATCGCCGGCTTCCGATGCGGAGCGGCGGAAGGCTTCGATGCGCGCTTCGGATTCCTGAATTTGGTTGGCGCGCGATTCCGTTCGAACGGCAAGATCATCCACGCGCGCGGAGAGGACCCTGGACTCCTCACGGAGCGACGTCACCGCCAGCTGCTGCGTAGTGCTGCGAGCTTGCCACTCCGTCGCTTGCGCGGCAGCTTCCGCCATTTCGGCGGAAATTTGCGTGCGCCGCGAGCCGAGTTCCGTTGCGCGCTGCCGGTTGAAACTGATGCGGTTCTCCGTGCGATCGACTTCCAGAGTGGTGAGATTTAAAACATTTTGGTTCTGGCGAATTTCAGCATCCAATTCGTAGATACGCTGGTTGAGGCGGTCCTGTTCGCCTTCCTGTTGCTGAATCGTCTGGGCGTGCTGCGTTTCCGCAGCAGTGAGCTCCGTGAGTTGCTTAATGATGCGCTCAGCCTCCGCGTCGAGTTCGCGCGCCTTTCCGGCGAGCATCTGGCGCACGATGCCGCGCATTTGGTCGCGAATTTCGGCGTAGCGGCGCGCTTTGGAAGCCTGGCGCTTTAGCGAGCCGAGTTGTTTCTCCACTTCGACGACGATATCGTTCACGCGCGCTAGATTGAGCTTCGAAGATTCGAGTTTGGCTTCCGCGAGGCGCTTCTTGGTCTTGAATTTTGTGACTCCGGCGGCCTCTTCAATGATGGCACGACGCTCCATTGGTTTCGTGGAAAGGATTAGGCCGATGCGGCCCTGCTCAATGATGGCGTAGGAATCGGGGCCGAGTCCCACACCCATGAACATTTCCTGAATGTCGCGGAGGCGCGCGATGCGGCCATTGATCAGGTATTCGCTCTGGCCGGAACGATACAGGCGGCGGGTGACCACCACTTCGCCTGGCTTGGTGGCGAGGACAGGCTTGTCCGCGCCCTTCTTTCGGCGTTTGCCTTTCAGGAATTCGGGAGCTGTTGCTGCTGATTCGTCGGGCTGGGACGCTGTGTCCGACGAGCCAGTTACTTCTTGCTGCGATTCAGGGGCCGTCGCGGGGTCAAGCGAGAGAATTTGTATGTTGGAGTCATCACCAGGGGCTACATCGCCATTCGTGGCAGGGGAGATTATGGCTGAACCTTCACCAGCGCCCGCGATCATTGCGCTTTCGAGAACGAACCGCGCCGCTTCCGCCAACTCGGCGTCTTCCATGGTGATGGTCACTTCCGCCATGCCCAGCGGCGGCCGCTTGACCGTCCCGTTGAAGATGCAGTCCGCCATACGTCCGGCGCGGAGGGACTTGTGGCTCTGCTCGCCGAGCACCCAGGAGATGGCATCGACTACGTTGGATTTGCCGCAGCCGTTGGGCCCGACGATGCACGTTGTGCCGGAGCCGCTGAAGGTGACAACGGTGCGGTCAGAAAACGACTTAAAGCCAACAATTTCCACTTTTCGTAGCTTAAGCAAGATGTCCTCTTTTTGTCGTCAATTGCGCTTGCCGACCCTCAAATAGTTCGACGCAAACTACACATATCCGGTGCACAACTGGGGCCGAGGGCAAAACACGCCTAAAGAGACGACGCATTGTTCCTCGGGGGGAGGGGCTTTCGAGCGACAAGTCGACCGGTTTACGGTCGCTTAGACAAACGTGTGGCAGGTTCTCAGTCAGAGGCCCAGCCGCCTGGCGCGTGGATGGCGGTACGGAAAAAAAGATTACCACGAGCGATCCCAAGTGTAAAGGGTTACCCAACGGATGGTGTTGAATCTGGGACGACCACAATCAGGAAAGTTCATGAGGATGCGGTTCCCGATAGGTGGTTACTTCACGTAAGTTTCGTACCAGGCG
>DATEWL010000276.1:0-2788 GCA_035258025.1 Candidatus Acidiferrum sp.
TGCACGGCGCGGCGGAGCTTGGTGTCGTTTTCGACGGTGATGCCCTGGAAGGTCGTGAGAATCACGGTCGAGACCTTGGCCAGTTCCAGCTTCAGTTTGTCTAGGTCCTGCTGTTTTTCGCTGCGCTTTTTCATGATCCCGTTTCCTTAAAGTCTTCGCTTAAGCTGCTGCGGCCAGTGTTTCGGATTCGACGAGGTCGATCGGAATGCCCGGCCCCATCGTCGAGGTCAGCGTAATTTTCTGCACATACTTGCCCTTGGCTGCTGCCGGCTTGGCCTTGATGACTGCGCCGATGACGGCGTGAGCGTTTTCCGCGATATGCGCGGCGTCAAACTGAATTTTGCCAATAGCACAGTGGACGATCCCGGCTTTATCGACTCGAAACTCCACTTTGCCAGCCTTCGTCTCTTTGATCGCTTTGGCGACGTCGAAGGTGACCGTGCCGGTCTTCGGATTTGGCATCAGGCCGCGAGGGCCGAGCACTTTACCGAGTTTGCCGGCCGATTTCATCATGTCCGGCGTGGCGATCACGGCGTCGTAGTCTGTCCAGCCGCCCATGATCTTCGTAACCATGTCCTCGCCGCCTACAAAATCCGCGCCAGCTTCCGTCGCTTCGCGAACCTTATCGCCGCTCGCAATCACCAGCACGCGAACGGACTTGCCGAGGCCATGGGGAAGAACTACCGTCCCGCGAACCACCTGGTCAGAATGCTTGGGGTCGACGCCCAAATTAATTGCCAGTTCGACCGTCTCGTTAAACTTCGTGTGATGTGTCTTCTTGATTAGCTCGCTTGCTTCCGCGAGCTTGTACGGGCGCGCTTCCACCTTCTTGCGCGCGTTCTCGATGTGTTTTCCAGCCTTCTTCATTGCTTCTGCCCCTTCGATCTCGTAGCGCCTGAATTTCTAGGCTTCCACGACTTCCAGACCCATGTTGCGCGCCGTGCCCATCACGGTGCGCACCGCGGAGTCCAGATTTGTGGTGTTGAGATCGACAAGCTTAATCTTTGCAATCTCTTGAACCTGTTTCTTCGTAACTTTGCCAACTTTGTTGCGGTTCGGTTCAGCCGAGCCCTTCACGATGCCTGCCGCGCGAAGCAGCAGGATCGAAGCCGGAGGAGTCTTCAGAATGAATGTGAACGTTCGGTCGGTATAAACCGTCACGAGCACCGGAAAAATCATTCCGTCCGGTTCCTTGGCCGTCTTGGCGTTGAACTGCTTGCAAAAATCCATGATGTTCAAGCCGTGCGGACCGAGCGCTGTGCCGACTGGCGGCGCAGGCGTAGCCTTGCCCGCGGGCAACTGCAATTTGATCGTCGTCTGTATTTTCTTAGCCATGTCCCTGCCTCAATCTCGTTTTGCGTGCTCTGCTTTTGTGCCGCGGCTCAGCCCAGCTTTTCGACGCTCGCGAAATCCAGCTCTACCGGCGTCGAACGTCCAAAAATCGTGACGGAAACTTTCAGCCGGCTGTGATCGTTGTCAATTTCTTCGACTGTGCCGTTAAAATTCGCGAACGGTCCGTCCACGATGCGCACTTGCTCGTTGCGTTCGAATACCACTTTCGGCTTCGGCCGGTCCGTCGGAACGTGGACGCGGTTGATGATGGCGTCGACTTCTGTATCAGACAGCGGCGATGGAGCCGTGGCCGAGCCAACGAAGCCAGTGACGCGCGGCGTCGAGCGCACGATGTGCCAGGTGTTTTCGTCCAGGTCCATCTCCACCAGCACGTAGCCCGGATAAGTCATCCGCGAGGAAACCACTTTTTTGCCGCCGCGCACTTCCACGACGTCTTCCATCGGAATCAGCACGCGGCCGATCTTGTCCTGCAAACTGAATGCCGACACGCGGCTCTCCAGGCTTTCTTTGACTTTCTTTTCAAAGCCCGAGTACGTATGGATGATGTACCACTGCATTGCCGTCAATTTCTGAGTCCCCTCACACATTGAATATATTGAGAACTTTCGTCACGCCCATCTGTACTAGCCAATCCACAATCGCCAGAAATACTCCAAAGAAGAAGACTGTCGCGATGACGACGCCCGTAGTCGAAACCACGTCCTCGCGGCTTGGCCAGGTTACCTGCTTCATCTCCACGCGAACGTCATGCAGAAACTCGCGCGTGTCGTGGACGGTGCCAGTCACTTTCTGGCCGATGCCAGCCGCCGCCCCCGTGATTGCGTTGCCCTGCGACTCTTCGTTCTTCACTTTGACCGCCTGCGTGGCCATTCGTCCTCTTCGCTTAACAGGCGCTGCCGCCTGTTATTAATCTCTGGCAGGGGAGGAGGGACTCGAACCCCCATACCCGGTTTTGGAGACCGGAGTCCTAACCGTTGGACGACTCCCCTAAAAACCCAAAACCGCTCCGCCTGATGCCTGCTCCAAAAACCGAAATCTACTTAACCTCTTTGTGCCCGGTGTGCTTGCGGCACGTATTGCAAAACTTCCTGGTCTCCACGCGCTCGGAGTGCTTCTTCTTGTTCTTCGTCGTCGTGTAGTTGCGGTTTTTGCAATCGCCGCACTGCAACGTAATGATTTCTCGCATGATTTAATTCCTTCTCTTGCCCCGCCCTCGCCTAGCGAGGGGAAAAGCGTTACTCGATAATTTCCGTTACGGCGCCGGCGCCGACCGTGTGGCCGCCTTCGCGAATCGCGAACCGCAATCCCTTTTCCAAGGCCACTGGCGTGATCAGCGTTACTTCGCAGCTCACGTTGTCGCCCGGCATTACCATCTCGACGCCTGTCGGCAGTTTCACATCGCCCGTCACGTCCGTCGTGCGGAAGTAGAATTGCG
>DATEWL010000277.1:0-2393 GCA_035258025.1 Candidatus Acidiferrum sp.
ATAGCGACTTCACCGGGAGTGCGACCGTGGCGTGCTCCGACTTTCCGGAGGCGCTCGACGAGCTCGATATTCTTTGAGAGGCGTGGTTCGCGAAACTCCGGATTCTTACTACGGAAATCGTCGGGCGGGAGGACTGCGGCGCGCTCGCGGGTCATTGCGCCGGTGAGAAGTCCGGAAGCCATGGGGGCGTAAGAAATGACGCCGATGCCCTGCTGTTTGCAGTAAGGCAGGATTTCTTTTTCGACCGCGCGGCGAATCAGAGAGTAGGGCGGCTGCAGAGATGTCGGCGTAGCAATTTTTTCTGCGCGCTTGATTTGTTCGACGTTGAAATTTGAGACGCCGATCCAGCGGACTTTGCCTTCTGTTTGCAGGGCATGCATGGTTTGCCAGGCTTCTTCGAGGCCGGAGCCATTGTCGGAGGGCGGCCAGTGCATTTGGTAGAGGTCGATCACTTCGACTTCCAGGCGGCGCAGGCTGTCTTCGCATTCGCGGCGGATGGATGCAGCGGTGTGATTCTGGGTGATGTGGCCTTGGTCGTCCCAGCGGAGAACGCATTTTGTGAACACGTGGGGCCGGGGACCGCGCCAATCCCTTAACGCGTGCGCAACCATTTCTTCGGAGTGGCCAACGCCGTAGACGGCGGCGGTGTCGATCCAGTTCACGCCGAGTTCGAGCGAGCGGTGAATGGCGGCAATGGAATCGGCGTCCTCCTGGTGTCCCCAGGCGAAATCCCAGCCGCTGCCGCCGATGGCCCAGGCACCAAAGCCGACCGGCGTAATTTGCAAATCGGAATTGCCGAGTTTGCGCGATTCCATTTTTCGTGACCTTTCGTCTGAATTGAGCACTGCGTACGCGGATAGTTTGCCGCGGGAATTCTACATTGCATGAGATGAAAAAATGGAGGATTTGGTTAGGAGGAGATTTTGTGGTCGTCTAATGGAACGCATGCGTGGGAGAAGGAACGCTGGCTAGTAAAGCCGTGGACAAGGTGGGGCACAGCATTCCCGCACTGGGCTCGGGATAAAGCTGTGCCCCTTACGAAGCATGCGGGTTAGTTGGCGGCGAAGGCAGCGTCTAGGGAGACGGATTCGCCGTCGGGATTCGTGATGATGACGCGTTGCGCGCCTACAGTGAGAGAGGGCGTTACGACGTTTAGCGTGTTCATGTCTTTGAAGGTGACGGTTGCGGATTTTCCGCCGATGGTGACCGTGGTGCCGCTTTGAAAGCCGCTGCCACGAATCGTTAGCGTGATACCGCCAGCAGTTGGGCCCTTCGTCGGAGTCACTGTGCCAATGCCCAGCGGGACGTTTGTCAGTGTCACGATAGTGACACCTGCATTTTGCGCGGTGCCGTCCTTCGAGGTGATGGCGAACAATCGTTGGCCGTTTTCGTCAGTGGCCAGAAAGCTTCCGTGGAGGCCGTCGACGTCGGTCATGAATTGTTGGTGTAAAAGGATACGAAGGCGAAGAACGCCGCTGTGCGCGTCGAGGATATCTACGCCACCATTTACGCCAGCATTGCCGGCGGGCCCTGCGAGAAACGGTTGATAGACGAGCGCGCCGCTTGGATGGAGCGCAATGCCGGGCACTTGATTGCGACCGTGAATTTGCAGGAGCTCTGGATTCGCAGGGACGGATGCGAGCGAGAGATCGGCATCGCGAATTTCGGTTGTGCCGTTGGCTTGGAGAGCAAGCAAAGTTCCATCGGATGCGGCGGCGAGATCCGTGGCAGTGTCATTTGCAGTAAAGGTGGAAAACTGATTTGGAGCAGATGAATTCCAAAGGGCGAGCGGGCCACCTGGCGCGTTAGCGAACGCGACGAACACCTGATTGCCATTGCCATTCGATTGCACAAGAGGAGCGCCGGTGAGACCGGTGATTTCGGGCTGTGAGGCCGGTTGAATTGTGGGAGGACTGGCCGCCAGGTTCAATTGGCCGAGGCAAGACGTGCAAGCGCCGGAAGAGCCCGATTCCGGGCTCAAACCGACGAAGACGTTTTGCGTGCTGGTGGGCGGCCACGCGGGCGGGGCCGGAGTTTACGTAGCCGGACACGCCACCGACGGCGATGCTTGTTCCGGAACCTGTGTCCGGATCAAGCAAATAAATGTTTTGCGCGCCGAAATCGGCTGCCACTAGCTGGGTGCCGTCCGGAGTGAGAGCCAAACCGCGAATTTGCCCGGAAGGTGGAGGACCACCAGGCGGCTCGATGACGTTACCGAAAAAAGCGCCGGCCAAGTTGAAAACGTCGATGTGATCGATGTCGCTGAGATACAGCCATTGACGGGGCTGGTCGTAAATGACGAATTTATCGAAGGATGATTTGAGGTAGAAATTCTCGCCCTACAGATATTGAAACGCCTTCGGGGCAGTGACAGAGCCGTCGGGCGAAGTGAT
>DATEWL010000278.1:0-2593 GCA_035258025.1 Candidatus Acidiferrum sp.
AGGGGCTTCGATGAATCTTCCTCTTCGATCATTTTCTTGACCAGGCGCTTGAGTGTCAGAAGCGACATGCCGCTGCCTTCGGGACCGTTCACCGATTCGCTGAAAAAGGAGCGGAGCTCCAACACGCCCTGCGAGGTATGCGCATATTTGCTGGCCACGGCGCGGCTGACCGTGGACGGGTGCACGCCGACCTCCTCGGCCACTTCCTTGATCATCATGGGCTTCAAAGCGTCGGGGCCATGATCGAGGAACTCTCCCTGGCGGGCGATGATGGACTGGCAGACGCGCAGGATAGTGTGCTTTCTCTGCTCGATGTTTTTCATCAGCTGGATGGCGGCAGTGAATCTTTCTTTCACATAGTTGCGGACATCGCGGTCCGCGGCATCGCGCACCAGCAAGCGGCGATAGGTCGGGCTCAGCCGCAATTGCGGCATGTCGTCTTCATTCAGGAAAGCCACCCACTGGTCGTCCACTTTGCGGAAGTAAACGTCGGGCTCGACGAGGCGCGGTTCGGTCTTGTTGTAACGCAGGCCGGGACGGGGATCGAGTTTCTTGATCACCTCGAGCGAACGCTTCACCACTTCCAGCGGGCGGTTCAACGCGCGCGCAATCTCTTTCAATTGGTTGGACTGTACTTGCTTCAGATGTTCGGAGACGATTTGCTGGGCCAGCGTGTTCTGCGGATCAAAAGCCTTCAACTGCAGAAGCAGGCATTCGCGCAAATCCCGCGCGCCGACTCCGATGGGATCGAAATCCTGCACCACGGCCAGCGCATCATCCAGATCGTCTTGCGAATATTTCCCGTTCTGGAGCAATTCTTCGAAGGAAGCGGTCAGGTAGCCGTTCTCATCCAAGTTGCCAATGATGTTCTCGGCGATTTCTTTCACGGTGTCCGAACAGATGGTCACGCTGAGTTGCCATTCGAGATGATCGGAAAGGGCGCTTTGCGAGGAAAGAAACTTTTCGAACGACGGACGCTCGGAGACTTCGCGCTCCTGCGACTGTCCGCCATCGCCGCCGGTATCCAGGTATTGGTTGAAGAAACTGCCGACATCGAATTCGTCGAAAGGATTGGCTTCCGGCTTGTCCGGAACTTTTTCAGTTTCCGCTTTGAGGAAAGTCTCGTCGCTATAGTTATCCGTTTGCGTGGGCTCTTCGCTCTGTTCTTCCAGGACGGGATTCTCGATCATCTCCTGGTTGATCATCTCGCGAAGTTCGAGCCGGTTGAGCGCGAGCACGCTGACCATTTGAACAAGGCCGGGCGTCAGAATCTGCTTCTGCGCCACTCTCAGGTTGAGTTTGAGTCCTTGCCAGGCCATGTTGGTCCCGTTACTCCCCTTTCGAATCCTAATTCAAGCGGAAATGATCGCCAAGATAGACCCTGCGCACTTCCGGATCGTCGCTCAAATCACTCGGACGGCCCTTCCTGAATATTTTCCCACTTTTCAGGATATACGCGCGATCCGTGACGCTGAGGGTTTCCCGAACGTTATGGTCGGTGATCAGCACGCCGATACCCGACTTGGCCAGTTCGCGGATGATCTCCTGGAGATCCTTCACCGTTAGAGGGTCGATTCCCGAAAAAGGTTCGTCGAGCAAAATAAAAGAAGGCTGCAAAGTAAGCGAACGGGCGATCTCCAGCCGGCGTCGCTCGCCACCCGACAGAGTATAAGCTTTGCTGGTTCGAACGGTCTCGAGGCCCATCTGCATCAGCAGCTCTTCGAGACGGTCGCGCTGTTGTTCCGGCGTCAGCGGAAGGGTCTCCAGCACTGCGAGGAGGTTCTCTTCGCTCGTAAGTTGCCGAAAAACCGAGGGTTCTTGGGGCAGGTAGCTGATCCCACTGCGGGCCCGGAGGTACATCGGCAGGTCGGTGATTTCTTCGTCGTTCAAGAGCACGCGGCCGGAGTCGGGCCGGGCGAGACCCACCAGGATATAGAAGGTGGTGGTCTTTCCTGCGCCGTTCGGGCCTAGCAGCCCGACGACTTCACCCTGTCCGATCTCCAGTTCCACGTCGTCAACGACCTTGCGGCCACGGTAAGACTTGTTGAGATCGACGGCCTGGAGCTTCAGCATACCTCGTCACGGGTGGCCGCGCCGCGGTCGCGTCAATTGTCGACGCGATGCTTCGTTAATGTGCGCGGACCATTTTCTGAGTCGACGATGATCGTATCATCCGCTAAAAAGAAGGTCAATTGACGCCCCGTGGTGGTGCCTTCGGACGCGTCGTAAATCGTGGGATTCCCTCCGGTCATTACAAACTTTCCGTCCGCGGCGATATATTCTCCGCGCTCGGCGGTTGCTTTTCGGTCTCCCTCTTCGACTACTACGCCGCCCGTGCCCACCGCACGGCTAATCTGCTGGGCCCCCGCCGCTGGATTTGCTCCTGCGGGGCCGCTGATTGCAGTTGGGTTCACCGCCGCGCTCCTCGTGAAATACAGGTCCACAACGGGCGCGCGCATGGTTTGCTCCGCGGATTGCGCGACGACATTTTTTTCGAGGCGCGCGCGGCTCTCCGCGTCACGGTAGTTCAGCGTGCCGGCCGTTACATGCCACAAGTTCGGTTTTTTTGCCGGAGCTTGCACCGTCATAGTCT
>DATEWL010000279.1:0-2189 GCA_035258025.1 Candidatus Acidiferrum sp.
CCAGGGCTGCCGGTGCGAGATCAGTTCCGCATGGGGCGAATCGAATTGATGGACACGCCCTTTTCAAAATTCGAACGCAACGTTCGGGACCAGCTCGGGAGAATGCTTGGAGGTGTGGGATTCGATCCCGCGAAGGACATCGAGGGGATTACGGTGAATCGGTGGGCGCACGGATATGCGTACACGACTAACACGCTTTTCGATCCGGACTGGAAAGAAGAAGAGAAGCCGTGGGTAATCGGACGGAAGCCCTTCGGCAAGATTGCGATTGCGAATTCGGACGCCGGTGCGAGCGCGTATTCGGACGTGGCTATCGATCAAGCTTGGAGGGCTGTTGGAGAAATCCTGAAGAGCTAGCGGCATACGGCAGCCGTCCCTTCCGGTAAAAGGACCTTGCAGGTTTTCACAGCTAAATGTGATATTGTCCTTGTTGTAGACTCCCGAAGTAGGGTTGCCTGAACTCCTTGAAGGGCGCGCTTTTGGCCCTCCCTCCAGTGAATTCAGCCAATTTCAGGCCAGTGTATCGTAGCGTCCGGAAAGCGAGAGCTTGCCGTGATCCTGCACTCATGGTGCTTCGAAGAGTTCAGGGAGAATCAAGATGAAGAGTTTGTTTGTCGGCAACATGAGTTTTCAGACCACGGAAGGCGAACTGCGCGACCTGTTCACTCCGTTTGGACAAGTAACGCGCGTGCACATGGCCATGGACCGGGAAACCGGGCGGGCACGGGGGTTTGCGTTTGTGGAAATGCCGAACGACGAGGAAGCGGCCAAGGCGATGGCTGGACTCGATGGCAAGGAGTTGGGCGGGCGCAATTTGAAAGTGAATGAAGCGCGTCCGAAGGGTGAAGGCGGACCGCCGCGCGGGCCTCGCAATTTCGGCGGGCCGGGCGGTGGTGGCGGCCGAGGCAAGGGCGGCGGCGGCGGACGCGAGCGTTTTTCGAATGAGGACTACCGCGAGTCCGCGCGGCAACCCCGCGAACCACGCTGGTAAGGCAACTTGATGTATATAGCTTGGCGGCGACGGCTTGCGCCGCGCCGGGCAGCGCCTGCGAGGAGACGCAATGACAACGACATTCCAGAAGCGCCAAAAAGAAATGAAGAGAATGGAAAAGCGCAAAATGAAAGAAGAAAAGCGCGTTCAGCGGAAGCTGGATAAGACGGCGGAGAAAGAATCCGGAGTCTCGACGGAAGAGATTCTCGTACCACTGACCGGGCCCATTCCTTATGATGATGAGCAGTAACCGGAGAATCGACTAAATCCGGTTTTCACCTGGGCCAATTTTCAAAATAAAATTAAATGGGTTGATGCTTCGCGGGGCCGCGTCGGGAATTTGTGCGCGTAGCACGAATTGTCGTGCGCGAAGGCCTCAATGCATGGACATGGGACCACCCCTCGCTTGCGGGCGGCGCATTAGAAAAATAAACGGAAGCATCAAAACAAACAGTCCCGCCAGAATCAGAAAGATGCTGTTGTAGGCCAGCATGCTGGCTTGCCGCTCGACCAATCCAAACATCGCAGCGCGTGCCTGATGGGTGGCGGTCGCGCTGTCCGACCCGCTGGCCATGAACATCCCGTGAAGCGAATTCATCATATTCCGCGCGCTCGCGTTGTACGGAGTGACATGCGCGCCCAGCTGATTGATGTTCCTCTGTTGAAAGCGAATCTGCATGGTACTGACGGCGGCGATGCCAATGCTGCCTCCCAAGTTGCGCACCAGGTTGAAAAGACTTGTGGCGTTGCCCATGTTTTCTTTACGAATGGGCGCCATGCTGATGGTGGTGAGAGGAACGAAGATGAGACCGAGCGACAAGCCCATGATGAGTTGCGGCCAGAAGAAGTCCCAATAGCCTGCGCTGAGACTGAGGCGGGAGAATTGGAATAGCGAGAAGCCGCAGACGATCATTCCCACCGTCAGCATTTTGCGGGGATCAAGTCTGGACATAATGATGCCGGCGAGCGGCATGGCGATAAACGAGCCTAGACCGCGGGGCGCCATGGCAAAGCCGGCACGAAGTGCGGGGTAGCCGAGGAGCGTCTGGAGGATCAGCGGGATCAGCACAGTGGTGCCGTAGAGGCCGACGCCCAGTAGAGACATAAGGAATACGCCGCTGGAGTAGGTGCGGTCTTTGAAGACGCGTAGATTGACGACCGGATCCTTGATGTGGAGTTCATAGATGAGAAACGCAAC
>DATEWL010000280.1:0-6852 GCA_035258025.1 Candidatus Acidiferrum sp.
AAGTATTTCTGGCTGCCATTCGGCAAAGAGGCCATGGCCGTGATTTCCAGCACTTGCATCGCGGTAGACGTCGGTCCCACAATCAGGCTCGGCCATGGATTCCCGTTGTAATCGAGGTGGGCAGGATCGTAATAGACCGCCGTGCCGGAATGGTAGGCCGTATTGTCAATCTCGATGAAGAGAGACTGGTCTGTTACGGCATTAATACGCACCCATTTGTAAATCGGCCCAGGAATGCTTTGAACGTTGTTGTCCCAGAGAGAAGGAGTGCCCTGGAAGAAGGCTACGCTTGACGCCTCGACGCCAAATTCGCTCTTGTATTCTTTGTCGTAGTACTGATTACTTTGGTCCCAAGGCTGGATGTTATCGCCCGGAGTGCGGTTTATAACGTAAAGCGTCTGGTTCAGTGGGAAGGGTGTGGGAACGTAGGAAGCGCCAAAGTAGTTTGGATTCTTCGGCACCAACCGTCCACGGGCTTCTTCGAGGCCCGCGAGCGCGGCGTAGTACACGGTCGACGACGATCGGTAGTTTGCGCCGAGCGCCGTCTCCGTTCCGGAAGAAACAAGCAAGGCGATAGCCACAACGCTTATCAATAGCAAAACAAAGATAGCGATCAGAAGAGCGATTCCATCTTCGGAGCGGCGGCACGTTTTGCTGTCTTTCTTCATCCTGCGTTTTGCCCTTACTGAATGGGATTCAGGCTGTGGCCCCGTCCATGCAATTCGATGAGTCTCGGCGCGCCCGTTTGCGCATCCACGGTGGGCGCCATGACGATCAGTGTGATTTCCACGTCCGTGACGTTCACGGGAGAATTGTACGATCCGGCCGAAGAACAAGCTATTGTCGAAGGTGGCGGCGTCGGATTGGGGCAGATGTAAGTGAAGATGGGCACCGGATTTCCACCAGGGAACATTTGCGGATAGACCAGCCGAAACTGCGCAATTTGCGCAGGCGGTGCATTGTTCATAACATTTTGAACGTATGGTACAAACGCCGGCGTCGTAGTCCCATCCGGGTCCGCTCCTGGTCCCGCCATTTTGTAAGTCTGTGCGCGAGACAGGACTGTGCCCTGAAGCTGGTAGCGGGTCCATTCGACGCCGTCGTGACGCCAAGGGTCAACATCCCTTTCGATGACCATATCGAAGTCGGATGGTGTTGGATTGCACGTCGTTCCGATTAGGCAAGGTGAGTTCGGGTATCCCGGTACCCAAGCGACTGGCGTGCTCGCATAAAGAGTCGCGGACGGCTGAGTGCTCGAAAACGAGAACGAGTTTTTCGGCGGGTAGCCCGAACCGTTCACGTCCCGAACGATCTCGTCCAGGCCGAAACGCGCTTCTTGAAAGGAATTCAAGACCTGTGATTCCGTTTGATATCGCTGTTGCGCGACTGAGAGAAGCGCAAACGCTGCACCGCAAAGCAAGATAAATATCACCGCAGCGATCATCATTTCGATGAGCGAGAAGCCTAGTTCACGCCGCTTGTAATGAGTTCGTTTCATTTCGCCAGTATTGTGTCTAGAGTGATCGGTTTATAGATTCCGTTGCCACCCGTTTTTCTCGCTCCCAGGATAAACCGCTTGGAGGTAACCAAGCCATTTTTGGTAGTTGTGATTACCGCCCAGCGGACGTCGTAGACCAAGCCAAAAGGATCGTTCGGATCTTGATAGGTGAAGCTGTAGTTCGCCACTAACGATTGGCTAAAATCGATGACGAGTTGGTTGTAGAACACAGCGACGGGACTCCCGACGACTACGTTGGGCTGCGTCGCGTCTCCGAGATTGCAAGTGAACGTTTGTGCATCGATAGTTTCGCTTAACGATGTATTGTTGAGAGGCTGATTCAGAAATTGGTCCATCTGCCTCTGGGCAAACACCAAGGCAGAAGAATCGTTGCGGTTCGCGGAGTTGGAGCTGATCGAAGCCGGCACTAATTGCGCGACGGCAACGATGCCCACGAGCAGAATGACTATGGCGATTAGAACTTCTGTAAGCGTGAATCCACGCTGATTCCGTCTGCCACTCATGCGCTTGTTGCGGCCGTGGAGATTCTTCATCAAGTTATCCTGATCCTGTGAAACGGATCAACTGACTCGCTGCCAATTCCCTGCGGAGGATGCTGTCCACACCTGCACTGCGCCCGAAGGCAGCGTTATGATGGCTCGGTAACCAGAGTTTGGATCGTTAGGATTGCCCAAGAAAAGGGCGGAAACAGTCCCAATCACTGGCCCCCCGACAGACGTCACGACGACGCCGCGCTGGTCGTACCATATCGTCGCGTTGGACCCCGACAGAACCGTCCAAGGAAGGGTATTCCCTCCCGGACCCAACGTGCTGCTGATAGCGCTTGTGCTAGGCACCGAACTTGCCGGTAAAAGCGTGTTACTCCCCGCGATCACCATTTGTGGCTCGGCTCCGTCCGGCAGGTTGTTGCCATTCGAGTCCACCCACACTAGCCAATTTCCACCACTCTGCTGGATCTGGCAGCTTACTGCCGTGTTCTGCCGAATGGCGTCGAATTTCGCAAATTTGAGCATCCCCGCCAATTGCGAAGCACTGGAATTGAGCTGATAGGCTTGCAACGAGCGCACCACCACAGGAATGGCTAGAGTTGTAATTACGAGGAGCACGGCCAAAGACAGCACGAGCTCCACTAAGCTAAATCCATTTCGTGGGCTTCGACGCGGAGACACGAACTTGGCACTCAGTATCATTTTGGAACGACACCCGTCAGACCTGCTCCGGCCTCTGCCTGAGAGCACGCCTAACCTACTAAGACTATTACATTTTATCAACAAAATCCCATAGAGCGGGGGTACCCAAATTGGAGCAACCATAGCACTAGTTAATGGCAGTACTGCCTTCCCGGCACGCGCAAAAGCCCGGTGATGGGCTGCAGGGAACCGCCTCGGCCCCGACAGCCACGCAGCGTAAATCCTTCGCAGCTTCGCTCTTTCCCGCTATCCCTTATAAATAAGATGCTTATCAAGCTTAACCGCGCAGAAGAAAGGCTGCGCACGCCCATTCGGCATCCGTATTGGCGCTAAAACGGCAGTCCCGTCGCCAGCTTCATCGGTTCGACCAACCTAAGCTGCAAGGCGGGTTTGGCTTTGCCTCAGTTATTGAAGTTCTTAGACTTATTGGCGCCGGCGTCAGCGCTCTTCTTCTGGAGAGAGGACCTGTCGAAGTAGTCGCTCGGAAATCCGGGATTGTACCTGCACGAATTGTAAAAAAATTGCGATGCCCTGCGGCCGTTGTGATCCTTGGTAACCTGCATCGGAGTCCACACAGAATCTTTCAACTGGTAGTTGGTATAGATGGTGACGTCCTCATCGCGTTCTTGGGTTTCTTCGTTCTTGGTGATCACCTCACTTCGCACTAGAAGGCGCGTGTTGTGGTCCACGGCGAGTCGAAACTTCCGCTCCTCGCTGTCCGTCAACTCCACCCATTCCACTTCTTTCAAATCCACCGTATCGCTGCCGCCAAAGCGATAAAGCCAACCCGGCTCCTTGAGGCGCACTCTCAGCACGTTGTCGATGTTTCTCTTAACTTGCTCCTGAAACTCGGCGATCGAAGTAACCGGCAATTCTGTGATGCCGCCGCGGTCGAGCGTCCAGCCGCGATCGGCATTGTACAGCACGACGATGGCGCCGCCATGCGACCAGTCCAGGCCTTCCACCCCGATCACCGTGTTTAGGATGCTCTTCAGATTGTGGCTCTTCGCCGAATACTCCAAGCGCTCTTTATCCGGCCAGCGGCGCGCCTCAGTGAAGCCCACATATCCCATGACCGCTCCGTTATGGCCGAACTGGGCGCGCGTGCCTTGGCACTCGCCTTCGACGGCTTGGGTATAGCCTGCGGCCCCGCGGGCATTGATCAGGTCGCTAAGAATCTGTTTAGCTTTCGCGGCGCTCTGTTCCGGCATCAGCGAGTCGGGATTCTGCGCGACAGCGCGCGATGCAAACGCCGCACCAGCAAGCAATCCTGCAACCGCGAGATGGACGAGCTTCAACCGCACAAGACCGATCCTCCGTTTACATTGATGATCTCTCCGGTGAGGAAGTTGGCCAGGTCCGACGCCAGAAAGAGAATCGGACCAGCGATTTCCTCGGCAGTCGCGGGACGCCCCAGGGGAATCGCCGCGGCGACCGCCTTCACTCCGGCTTTCGTCTGAATGACGGGATTCGACATGTCCGTGGCGACCCACCCCGGAGCGATGGAGTTCACAAGAATGTTGTGCTTGGCGAGCTCCACTGCGAGCCCTTTAACGAGACTAATCGCACCGCCTTTGCTCGCGCCATAATGCGTGTGGAACGACTCGCCACGTTGCCCCGCCGTTGAGGTGATCGGAATAATCTTGCCCGACTTCTGCTTGATCATCTGCGGCACGCTGAAATGAATAATCGAGTAAACGCTCTTCAAATTCACTCGCATCATGTCATCCCACTGCTTCTCGGTCATTTTCTCGATGGGGAGGTCCTCGATATTCCAGATGCCCGCGTTGGCTACCACAATATCCAGCCGTCCCAGCCGCGCGATGCACTGGTCCACCAATTTTTTGTTGTCCAAGTGGCGTCCCGCGTCCGCCTTAAACGCCTCAACCCGCGTCCCGTGCTTTTTTGCTTCTTGCTCGACCTGAAGCGCGGCGTCCTTGGCTTTGTTGTAGCTAAAGATTACGTCCGCGCCGGCCTGCGCAAAGAGTTTGACGGCCGCCGCGCCGATTCCCCGCGAACCACCGGTGATGAGTGCCGCCTTGCCTGCGAGTGAAATCATCCAGTCCCCCAACGATTTGAAAAAACGAAAACCGAAACGCGTACGGCTATGTCTTTTGCACAACAGCGCCGCGCGCCGCGGCAACGAAATCACGAAACAGCCGTTCCGAAAAAGCATCGCCAAACATGCGCTCTGGATGCCATTGAACCCCGACGACCCAATTCGCATCGCCGGTCCACTCCACGCCCTCGATAATTCCGTCGGTCGAATGCGCCGTGACTCGGAGATTCTTCCCCGGCTTCGCGATGGCCTGATGGTGCGAACTGTTGATTTTTGCGCGCTCTCCCAAGGCCAGCTCGGCCAGTCGGCTCTCCGGCTCGAACTTCGCGCCATGAATCGGATCTTCCTTGGGTTCCGGCGAAAGGTCTTTCTTCCGGTGTGGCGTCGTGGTACCAAGTTCCGACCGCACGTCCTGAATCAGCGTGCCGCCCAGATAGACATTCAAAAGTTGACACCCGTAGCAGATGGCCAGCACTGGCTTCTTCTCAGCAAAAGCATGCGCAAGGATGGCTCGGTCAGCCCGCTCGCGGGGCAAATCGGCGGGCGCGGAATCACCGTGATTTACCTCACCATATTCGGCAGGCTCAACATCCGCCGGGCTGCCGGGCAGTACGAACGCATCCATGTTCGGTATCAGGTGCCGCTGCTCTTCTCCGTCGCTCAGAGGGATGAGTACTGGTTCGCCCCCCGCTTTTCGCACGGCTTCCTCGTAGTTGGCGATCTTGGGGCGATTGTTCTGGGCTTCTTCCTCAGACGTTCGCCAGGGGATACCCACACGGGGCCGATTGGGAGTCTCGGGGCTCATGGAATGCCAAATCGTAGCATTCGCGGGGGAGGGCGGCAACCCGGCCCCTCCCCGTGCAAGCTAGGCCATCGGTCAAGGTCGAGGAGGGATGCTTTTGGGGCTCGCTCCGCCAAGACAGAAGTCAGGGCGCTGGAAAAAGGCGGGAAGGCTCGCAAAACGGCTTAGGAGATCCTCGAAAGACGGCGCCCGGAGCGTCACATGGCCAAGCTTGCGGCCAGGGCGAGGCTCCTTCCCGTAAAGATGAAGATGAGCAGAAGGAATAGCCAGCACCTGCGCGGATTCGGGGACTTCGCCTATGAGGTTGATCATCGCAGAGGCCCCGATCACAGCGGTGGAACCCAAGGGCAGACCACAGATGGCCCTAAGATGGTTTTCAAACTGGCTGGTCACCGCGCCTTCGATCGTCCAATGCCCCGAGTTATGGACGCGCGGAGCCATCTCGTTCGCGAGGAGTTTGCCATCGTGTTCAAAGAATTCGATGGCCAGAACGCCCACGTAGTTCAATGATTCAAGCACCTTGCGAGCCGCGTCCTCGGCAGCCTTCTGAATCTCCGGACTGACTCCCGGAGCAGAAGCCAGGGAAAGCCGGAGAATGCCATTGCGATGATGATTTTCAACCAGCGGATAGAAGGCGGTTTCCCCTGTCTTGCCTCGGACAGCGATCACGGATAGCTCGCGCTTGAAGGGGACAAAACTCTCCACAATAATCGGCAGCCTGGGCAATCCCTCCTTCGCGACCTTTACTTCTTCCGGAGTCCGCAGAGTCCATTGGCCCTTACCGTCGTAACCCATCCGCCGCGTCTTCACCACCGCAGGCATTCCCACTTTTTTAAGTGCCTGATCGAGGTCGGAAGCCGCCGGGACCGAAGCGTACTCGGTCGTGGCGATTCCCAGCTTCTCGAACAGTTGCTTTTCGCGAAGGCGATCCTGCGCCGCCTCCAGCGCGCCAGGCGGCGGATAAACGGGAACATGTTTCGCCAGGAAATGCGCAGCATCCACAGGTACGTTCTCGAATTCGTAGGTGACTACTTCCAGACCGTGCGCAAATTTCTCAAGTGCCGCGCGATCCGAAAAATCGCCAGTTACGCGCGGGGCGATTCGTCCAACGGGCGCTTCCGGGGAAGGATCGAGAAAACGAAATCGCAGCCCAAGCGGATAGCCCGCAAGGGCCAGCATGTAACCAAGCTGCCCGCCGCCGAGGATCCCGATGCTCACGCGGGCTTCCTTTTCTTCTGCCGTTTCCGAGGGCTCTCTTTCTGAGGGAAAGCCGCGCTCGATG
>DATEWL010000281.1:0-2058 GCA_035258025.1 Candidatus Acidiferrum sp.
GACCTACGGCTCGTTTCCCCCGCCTGCGGTGGTATTGACGCCCGGCACCTCTGCCCGCATCCTCGGGCTGCTTCTCCCTGGGAGGGTTCGTGCTGATTCGCAATTTCATCTTTTGGCTGTCCACAAAACGCGGCGTGACCGATCGCATAGCGCGACACGGCATGAAAAATGGCTTCGCGCGCCGTTTCGTCGCTGGCGAATCCCTGGCGGAAGCTCTCACTGCCAGCCAGGAACTCTGCTCCCAGGGCCGCAACGTCAGCCTCAATCATCTCGGAGAGAACGTCACCAGCGAAGCCGCGGCACGCGAAGTCTGCGCAAGCTATATCCAAATGGTCGAAGAACTCCACGCGAAAAATCTCACTGGCAACATCTCCATTAAGCTCACACAACTCGGCCTCGACATCGACAAAGAGCTCTGCCGCTCCATGGCCCGTGAAATCGCCGCCCGCGCCGCCACCCTCGGCCGCACCATTGAGATGGACATGGAAGGTAGCGCCTACACGGACGTCACGCTGGATATTTTCGAAAGCGTGCAACGCGAACTGGGAAACTGCGGCCTGGCGGTGCAAGCCTACCTTTACCGCACGGAGAAAGATTTGTTACGGCTCGCCCCCATCAAGCCCAAAATTCGGCTCGTCAAAGGCGCCTATCGCGAATCCGCAAAAATCGCCTTCCAAAAAAAGAGCGAAGTCGATGCCAACTACCAGAAATTAACAACCCAACTCTTCGAAGGCGCCGCGCAAGGCAGTTTCCTCCCCGCCATCGCCTCTCACGACTGGAACATGGTCTCACACGCACAAGCCGAAGCCGCCCGGCTCAAGCTGGACAAATCCCGCTACGAATTTCAGATGATCTATGGAATTCGACGCGACCTGCAAACCCAGGTGCGCTCCGCGGGTGACACGCTTCAGGTGTACGTCCCGTTCGGGACCGACTGGTGCCCATATTTTATGCGCCGTCTCTCGGAGCGCCCCGCGAATTGCTGGTTCGTACTTCGCAGCCTTTTCGCAGAGTCCGGAAGCGCCTCTCGCCAGCCCGCAGGCTAGTGGATGTGCCTACTCGCGAAGAAACACGCCAAATGGTTCGCTACTGCGTCACGTCGAAATCGATGGTGCGATTCTTGGCATGGTTGCCCACTCCATCGACCGCCATCATCACCAGCTGGTAACTTCCCGGAGCCATTTCGCCCAGCTTGATATTCAGGCCCACCGGCACCATCGGGCTTCCCTTTTGAACGAAATCGTCCATGCGAACCGCACCGGACTTAAAGACGACTTTCCCAGAGCCCCGCTCCACGATCGCATAGCCGGCCACAAGCTGTGGCGGGTTGGCGGAGGTAAGCAGCGGCTCGTAGATTTCTGTGTAGAGAGCCACACTATCCGTCTTTTTAAACCGGTTGCTGGCAGAGGGATTAAACTGCATTCCCTTTACGACCAGCGGCGTGTGGTCCTCGAGCAGCGCGGAATCGAGGCTCGTCGGAATATCCGACATCCTCTGCAAAGAGTTCGTGAGCACCACTCCACCCAGGCTGAACTGCTTGCCATCATAAGGATCAATCTGCAGTTTCGACTCGTATTTCCCGAATGCGTCGCCACTGGAGCTGACCACCACAGTCAACTTGTAGTCCCCCGAACCTGCATCGAACTGGTTCTGATAGAAATACGGCTGCTTCGTGAAATCCTTCATTTCATCTTTTTCCAGGTCGAGATTCACGGTGTCGCTGAACTTGGCTCCGACGCTGCCGTCCGGCTTGTAGGCAATCCCCAGCACATTCAAGCTGGCATGGTACTTCCCCTTGTCTTTGTTGAACTGCACCGTGTTCGAAGGAATTTCCATCGTCAGATTTACGCGCGCCACATTTGGCGCCGTGTAAAAGTAGGGCACCTGAAACATCCCCTGCATCGTTCCGGCTTGCGTCCCAGTCGCCCGCGCCTCGAGCTGTTTCTCCACCGGCGTGCCTTCCAGCATGTTTGTCGACTTCGTGTTGCAGTATCCGCTTCGCGACCTTACGTTTAGCCCGCCGCGGTTCATCTTCACTTTCAGCGTATGGCAACTTCC
>DATEWL010000282.1:0-4653 GCA_035258025.1 Candidatus Acidiferrum sp.
ATTCATGTCGAAAACGTCTTCTTTCGTTGCGCGTAAAGCCTTCTCCGGATTCCTGTGGCAGTCCAAACACCATTCCATCAGCAACGGAGAAGCTTGAAACATGAGCGGCATCTGGTTGACCGAGCCGTGGCACGTCGAACATCCGACCCCTTTGTTCACGTGAATGCTGTGATTGAAATAGACGAAGTCGGGAAGTCGGTGCACTTTTACCCACTGGATCGACTGGTTCGTGCGGTAGCTCTCGCGAACCGGTTCGAGGTATGGAGCGTCGGCATACAGCACGGAATGGCAATTCATGCAGGTTTTCGTGGGCGGAATGCCTGCAAAGGAGGAAGTCTCAACCGAGGTATGACAGTAGCGGCAGTCGAGCCCATCGTCGCCGACGTGGTGCTTGTGGCTGAACTGCACCGGTTGCGCGCGCACGACGTTTTGGTTCGTCGAATAGGGCGAACGTGCCAGCCCTAAAACGCCGACGAGCCCCAGTCCGACCAGAAAAACAGCCGAGAACAGACTGAATCTCGAGATGAAATTTGTGCTGCGATGAAAAATCTGGGCCATGTCAGCGTTGCACTTTTGCGAAGGCCTCTCCCGGAAGGAGCAGAAGCCTGGAGGCTTCGCGGTGTCATGGCCGGGAAGTGCTCACCCGGCTCGTAATTGACCGCATAGTTTCCGATAAAACTTTCTGGAATGCAACCGTCTCGCTCGGTTTTCTTAAGTATTTTTCATCGAATTGCACTTTCCAGACGAAATAATCCCTGTGAACAGTTTGAAACAAACAAAATCCTCCCTGATCGCAGCAACTGCTTGCGAAGGGTTGTCCTCACTGGTTTTGATTCACGCCCGATTCGGCGGATGCATTTTTTTTCGGGAAGGAGCCTTGCGGAACGCGCAGCCGTGCTATCTTAGAAGCACTCTTCGCCGTCGATTTTGCCTGCGGCGGAGCCTACCCCGTCGGCTGCTGGGGCGTGGTCCAATCGGTAGGACACCTCACTGTTAATGAGGACGGTGGAGGTTCGAATCCTCCCGCCCCAGCCAATTTCTCGCAACTAGGCTAGTTGTTTTTTAGTCTCGGACCGTCGGCAAACCGGCTTCGGTCCAACCTCTCCATCCGCCGTCCATCGATTCCACATTGGTGTAGCCCATTTTTTGCAGATTGTCGGCCACGAGAGCGGAGCGGAAACCACCGCCGCAATAAAGCACAAGTTTGGTGCCTGTGTCGGGAACCTGCTGCTCGATATCGCGTTCGATCACGCCCTTGCCCATGTGCACAGCGCCGGGGAGATGCCCTTTGACCCATTCGTTGTCTTCGCGGACGTCCACCAGAATCAGTTTCTCTCCCGAGTCGATACGCCGTTTGACATCGGGAACATTCGTTTCCTTCACGCGCTGCTTGGCATCCTGCACAAGCCTCAAGAATTGTGGTGCGTGCGCCATACGATCCTCCGGAATTCCTTCAGGCAAAAAAGCGTAACACAAGAGGAGTAGGACGTGGCAGGTCGGCGAGATCGACAACGGTTCGTCGAGCTAGGTTTCTTTTTGCCAAGGGTGTCGCGCCCTCAGTGAGCGCCCGCCTTATCAGGAGGCGGGTTTGTCTCCCGCGTCCTTCTTGGAATAAGACCGCACCAGATTAACCATGTTCCATCGCATGGTTTCGGGCAAGCGATCGCCCTCTCCCATCATTTTTCCCTTGCCTTTGGTGATGATGAAGAAAATTTCGCCGTCACTTTTGCCCGCGAGCGAGGCAGGATCATTCCAGTCGTGCATGGTCAGCTTCATGGACTCGACAATGTCGCCTTTGCCGTCTCCCTTCGGCCCGTGACACATGGCGCAATCGTAGCCATAAATCTTGCGCGCGGCCGTCAAGCCTTCCGGCGAGGGCTTCACCGGATTTTTCTTGTCGATGTCTTCCTGAGTGATTTTATATTCGTCTGTGGCGGCTGAAGAATCTTTCGGTTTTTCCTGCGTGACGTTCGGCTTCGGTCGCGCCATTCCGATGCTGGCCGCGCAAACCGCACCCAGAACTAACCATGCTTTTCGCATAAGTGCCTCCTGACAGGAAGGGCCGGCCGAGCGAGAGGTATCGGCAAGGTTCTTTGAGGGGATTCTACGCCCAGGGACAAGGAAAAGACAGCTTCGGGCTAGATTAAAACTCGAGGAAACGAACCTCAGTCGAGATCCCGCCAATTGGGCCCGGAACAAATCTCCACGACCAGCGGGACGGCGAGTTTGTACACGCCTTCCATCTCTTCGCGAACGAGTTTTTCGAGTTTGCCTTTTTCTTTCGGCGGCGCCTCGAAGAGCAGTTCATCGTGAACCTGCAGAATCATTTTCGCTTCGAACTTTTCCTCTGTCAGGCGGTCATCGATTTTGATCATGGCCAGTTTGATGAGGTCCGCCGCCGTCCCTTGTAATGGCGAATTTAAAGCCGTGCGCTCGGCAAAACTGCGCAGTTGCGCTTGCGGAGAATTGATCTCCGGAATCGGCCGGATTCTTCCGAAGAGGGTTTTTGCCACACCCGTTTTGCGCGTGTCCACGAGAATCTTGTCCAGAAATTTCTTTACTCCACTGTACCGTGTGAAATACGCGTTGATGAATTGCGCGGCTTCCTTTTGGCCGATGCTGAGCTGCTGTGCCAGTCCGAAGGCCGAAAGTCCGTAGATAATTCCGAAATTGATGGCCTTTGCCGCGCGCCGGTGTTCCGCATTTTGCGCCATGGGGCCCACCCCGAATACTTCCTGCGCGGTGCGCGCGTGAATATCTTCTCCATTGCGAAAGGCATCGATCAAAACGGGGTCCTGCGAAAAATGCGCCATCACGCGCAGCTCGATCTGCGAATAGTCCGCCGAGAGCAGGATTTTGCCCTTCTCCGCGACAAACGCCGCGCGAATCTCGCGACCCAGCTCCGTGCGAATCGGAATGTTTTGCAGATTCGGATCGCTCGAGCTGAGCCGCCCCGTCGCCGCCGTCGTCTGCGAAAAGCTGGTGTGCAACCGTCCCGTTTCCGGGTGAATCAGTTTTGGCAACGCATCAACATACGTTGATTTGAGCTTCGAGATCTCGCGGTACTCGATGATTTTTGCGGGCAGCGAGTGCTGTGCAGCCATTTCCTCCAAAATGTCCGCTGCAGTCGATCTCACTTTTCCTTTCCCGCGGCGCGTCGGGGGCTGCAGATTCAGCTTGTCGAACAAAATTTCCGCAAGCTGCGTTGGCGAGTTAATGTTGAATTCATTCCCGGCAAGTTTCCAAATTTCTTTTTCTAGCCGCCGGACTTCCTTCTCCATGGACATGGACATTCTGTCGAGTTCTTTGGGGTCCACGCGAATGCCAATGCGCTCTATGTCGGCAAGCACTGGCGCGAGCGGCAAGTCGATTTTTTCGTAGACGCCGGCGAGCTCCTGTTCGTCGATCTGCGCGCGCAGAACAGGAACAAGCCGCTGCAGATAATCCGCGCGTTCTCCCGGCCCTCCACCAAGCGGAGTGTTGAATTGGCGCATCACCACATCGGCTAAATTGTGATTCGCCGTCGTCGGCCGCACCAAATACGAATAAAGCTGGGTAGCATCCTTCACATTCGCGGCGCGTCCCGTCAGCAACTGAAATAACTTAGGATCGTGAACGATTTTCGCGCGCTTCGCATCAGTGAGCAGCGGCGCGAGCGCTTTCAGCGCTTCTCCTTTCTCATCGAGCCAGACCGAACGCCCCTCACCAGTCTTCGACGAAACCTCAATCGATGCGATGCGCGTCCCAAAACCCTCCGATTCCCGCTCGCCAAGTTCGAGATTCAGCCAAACCGCCAGCGCCTGCTTGGCCGGCACCTTTCCGAGATACGCGCGAAATTCAGCAACGTCGCCAAAAGCAGCGTAGTCCGCCTTCACGCTGGGTTCCGCGCTCGCGGGCGCAGACTCCGCCAAGGCCTCCGCGCTCAACTCCTTCAACAACGAATTGAAACCAAGTTCGCGATAGAGAGTTCCGAGCGCAGCGACATCCGGCTCGCGTCGCTCCAACGCATTTAAATCCAGCTCCAACGGCAAATCCGTAGCAATCGTGGCCAGCTGCTTCGACATCATCACCTGTTCGCGCTGCTGCTGCAGCGCCTCCCGGTAGCGCTTATTCGGTACTTCATCGGCATGGTCCAGTGCCTTTTCAACGCTTCCATATTTCTTGATCAGCTCCGCTGCGCCTTTCTCGCCGATGCCTTTTGCTCCGGGAATGTTGTCGATGTTGTCGCCCAGCAGCGCCATGTAGTCCACTACTTGTTCCGGAGGCACGCCTAAAATCTCTTCCACTTTCTTCGCGTCGACAATAACGTCAGCCTTCGCTCCGCCGGATCCCGTGCGCAGCGTTCGAACATTCTTCCCCACCAACTGCATCATGTCTTTATCGTTCGAAATCACCAGCACATCCAAATTCTCCTTCGCGGCTTGCACCGCCATCGCGCCGATCACGTCGTCCGCTTCGTATCCCTGCACCTCCAGAATCGGCAGCCTCATCGCCTCGCACAATCGCCTCACAAACGGCAATTGCACGCGCATTTCCTCCGGCATTGGCTGCCGCTGCGCCTTGTATTGCTCAAACAGCTTGTCGCGAAATGTCGCACCCGGAGGATCGAACACGATTCCGATGTAGTCCGGCTGGTAATCCTTGATGAGCCTT
>DATEWL010000283.1:0-6682 GCA_035258025.1 Candidatus Acidiferrum sp.
GCAAAGGCGTCGCCGGTCCGATTACGCGCCGCCTCCAGGAAGAGTTTTTCGCCCTAACCAGCGGCACCAAACCCGATCGCCACAACTGGCTTACTCCCGTTAACGCTCCAGTGGCTGCCACCTCTCGCTAACGGAAATCATAGCCTCCAGTAGAGGACCAGGTTCCGACTGCGCTGCCTATCGGGAGCTACGGGGAGACGCACGCTGGCGAATCTGAGGAATCAGCCTTGCTCGTTTGCCCGGTCAATTGGTTTGGGCGACAGCCGGGGGCTTCCATGTCCCTTCGCCGGCCGGCAAGACCGAAGGCGGGGTCTCCTTGGGCCAGTACAGGCGCATGACCAAGTAGATGGTATCGTTGGGTGCGGGCAACCAGTTGGACTCCTTGGCCTTGCCAGGGGAGTCCTTCTGGATGTACAGGGTCAGCGATCCATCCGCATTCTCCTTCATCCCGGGCAACATCGGCGAATTGATGAGGTACCGGTTGATCGGATTCTTGATCAAGAACTGGCTCTTGCCGTCATACATCGTCACCGACCAGAACGCGTTCACTGGCGGATACTGCCCGGCCGGGAAGGTGATCGTGTAGTTATGCTTGCCCCCGTCGAGCGTTTCACCCTTCGCATCCACGCGGGTAAGGGGATACGTTGCCTCCACCGCATCATTTCCATAAATCCCGCCCTTGGCAGCGGCGGCACGCATCAGCCAATCGCCGTGGTAGAAATCGCGGTTACCCATGAATGAACCGATTTTCCAGCCGTTGATGCTTTTTATTCCGGTGGCCAGAAACTGGTCCACTTTGTCGTCGCCCCCTTTCATAGCGAGCAACGCGGCGGCCTTGTGTTCGACTGAAAGGTCTTTGAACTCGAAAGTCTTGCCCGGCCCGACTCCGATACTGGCCAGTTTTGCACGGACGTCCGTTGCCTCTGGCGACGGAGGGACGAATTGAAGTGCGGCATCCAGATACTCAAAGAAGTGCTCCTTAATGCCCGCAGTCGTGGCCGGTAGAAAATTGATCGTTGGCGCAGCTGGCGGAGTGGGTTGCTTGAGGAACACGGAAAGCGGCTGCACCTTGTATCCGGCCTGCACCTTCTCCACGTTCGGCATGTCTCCGGGATTGAAGAGTTGAGTCCGATAGCCAGTGAGTGCGAAGGGGGTCGTTGAATAAAAGACTTTTTTGATCCCTGGGGGCGTCTCGCCTTTCCAGTCGGGGCCGACGACGAGGTAGTCGCCCGGATCGCTTCCAGTGGCGCGGCTGCCAATGTAGCCAAAGTTGTAAGTATTGCCGTCGCAGAGCATCACTGAATAATAGCGCTTCTTTTCCACTGCGGGGACCGAGAGCACCATCGGCTCTGCCCGCAAATCCAGCCAGACAAATGAATAAGGGGTATCGCTGTTGGGTGTGATAATCGCTGTGTCCTCGTAAGTGAAGACACGGGCCTCGTTTTTGATCTGGTTGAACGGCGCCTTAAATTGAGGGCCGGCCTTGTCCACGGCGTACTCGTTCATCACTGCGTAGTTCATCACAATCGGCAGTCCGTAGATGAAGCCTTCCTCGGCGATCGCCTTGGTCTGCTCGACGGTTGGAACAGGTGCTGCGTTGTGCTCATTCCCACAGCTTGCAACGACATAAGCCGTCAGCACACAAGCCAGTGCCAGAGCAAGATAGCCAGAAATCCTGATGTTCATTCAAATCCTCCGTGAATCCAGTGCTACCCGTTTAGGCGATTCACGGGGCGTAGACCATTGGCAAAATTGACAGGTAGGTTGCCCGAAATTCCAAGTCGGGGGGCAATGCTTGATTAATCCTGCGGTCATCGGAAACTAGCCCACATCCTACTCTCCGAAGGACTGGCGTTTCTCTTTGCGTTCCAGATAGAATCCTTCCCGGTCGCAACGGACACGGCTCGTTCCCCGGCCGGGAGGCTCCTTGATGTACAACTTTCCGCAGAAGCTTACGGCTGAATTCATCGGCACGTTTGCTCTGGTCTTTTTTGGCGAAGGCGCCATCTGCGTGGACTGGTATCCCCACGCATCGAACGCGCTCGGGCTTTTCGGTATCGCCGTGGCTCACGGACTCGCCATCGCCATCATGGTTTGCGCGCTCGGCCATATCTCCGGCGGCCATTTCAACCCCGCTATTACCATCGGGTTCTGGGTCACCAAACGCCTGAACACGATCGACACGATCGCCTACTGGGCAGCCCAGCTCGCCGGAGCCACTGCCGCCGCGTTTCTCCTCAAAGCCGTCATTCCAGAGGACACCTGGCACGCCGTTGCGCTTGGCACGCCCATGTTTGCGCACGACTTCACTCGCCTCAACGGCATGATCCTCGAAGGCATCACGACCTTCTTTCTGGTGCTTACGGTCTTCGCCACCGCGGTCGACGAGCGCTCCTCCTCCTTCCGCCCCGTCGCTGGTTTCGCCATCGGCGTCAGCATCGTGCTGGGCATTATGGTGGCCGGACCCTTCACTGGCGGCGCGCTAAATCCTGCCCGCGCTTTCGGCCCCGCGTTGGCGTCCTCCCACTGGCAGAACCACGGCATCTACTGGGTCGGCCCCCTAGCAGGCGGTTTCCTGGCCGGGTTCCTCTACGACTCGCTCTTCATGAAGAAAGCCTAGCCTCCGGTACGGAAGAAACTCCTCTGTACAAAAGGGGACACCCGAGCCGAAACTCCGGTCGCGAAACACTGTCCTTTCGTTCAGGTGACTACCGCGCAACCGGACACCGCGCCTTTCTTGCCCGCCCCTATTTCGGGTGCTAACGTCGCAAGTCAGTCGTATTCTCGCGGAGCTCACAACGACATGGCAATTAGCATTGACGATCTTCTCCGGCGCGCCGTCGAAAACAAAGCCTCGGACTTGCATTTAAAGGTAGGCAATCATCCCTATTTGCGCGTCGACGGCCTTCTCGCGCCCATCACCGACGTGCCCCGCATCACGCCGGAAGAAATGCTCTCCATGGCGTTCAGCATGATGACCAACCGCCAAAAGCAAAAGTTCAAGGAAACCGCCGAACTCGATATGGCGTACGGTGTCGCCGGCCTCGGCCGCTTCCGCGTCAACGTTTTCCAGCAGCGCGGCAACGTCGGCATGGTTCTCCGCGTCATCCCCACCAAGATCCGCACCATAGAAGAACTGAATTTGCCCAACGTCATTGGCAAGATTTGCGAAGAGCAGCGCGGCCTCGTTCTCGTGACGGGAACCACCGGTTCTGGTAAATCCACCTCGCTCGCCGCGATGATCGACCGCATCAACGCTAATCGTTCCGATCACCTCATCACCATCGAAGACCCCATCGAGTTCCTGCACCGCGACAAGCGCAGCTTCATCAACCAGCGCGAAGTCGAAGTCGACACCGCAAACTTTTCGACTGCGTTGCGCGCGGCCCTTCGTCAAGACCCCGACGTAATTCTGGTCGGCGAAATGCGCGACCTCGAAACCATCTCCACCGCCCTGCTAGCCGCAGAAACGGGCCACATGGTTTTCTCGACTTTGCATACTCTCGACGCCACGGAAACAATTCAACGTATCATCGCGGTTTTTCCGCCGCCCGAGCAGAAACAGATTCGCCTCCAGCTTGCTGCTACGCTCAAAGCCATCGTCTCGCAGCGCCTCGTCCGCCGCGCCGACGACAAAGGCCGCGTCCCCGCCGTGGAAGTCATGATCGCCACCGCGTACATCCGCGATTGCATCATCAACGCCGACAAAACGCGCCTGATTCACGACGCCATCGCCGCCGGCACCAGCCAATACGGCATGCAGACTTTCGACCAGTCGCTCTTCGACCTCTATACCAAGCAACTCATCACGCTCGAAGAAGCGCTGCTCCGTTCCACGAACCCGGACGAATTCCAATTGCGCATCCAGGGTATCCGCTCCGCCGCCGACTCCGCCCGCGAGGAAATGGAGCGCCAAATGGCCGACTTCGAGCGCTTCGCCCGCAAATAACCCAGCATTTGAAACGGAACGCAAACAGGAGGTCGCATGCAACGGAAGACACCTCTCACCTTCCTCATCTGCCTCATCGGGATACTCTGTGCTTCGTGTTCTGTTGCTCGCAGCGGTCAGCGTACGCTTAGCAAGAGTGAACTTCTCGCTCTCGTTGCCGGGGGCATCCTCTCCGAAAACGTCGTCTTCGACATTCACTCTCGTGGACTTGCTTTCATCCCCGACGCTCCCTACAAATCGCTCCTGAAATCCGCCGGAGCAGACGATAAGATTCTCACTGCGCTAAACGCGGCCAAGACCAGCCCTAGCGGAAACACGGAAAGTCCCTCCGACAAAGAACTCCTTCAGCACCTGAGCCACGCCGGCGGTTTGATTAAGGCCGGTAAGCTTGATGACGCCGCCAATGAACTCACTGATGCGCTTGTCGCCGGCAAGGGCAAGTCGGAAATTGGTTTTGTCGTAGGTCTGGTGCTGCTCGATCAGAAGCGATATCCGGAAGCAGGAAAAGTGTACTCGGAGATTTTATCTCGCGACCTGGAATTCCCTGAAGTGCATGCCAGATTGAGCGCCACGTACTACGACACTGGAGACTCGGAGGAAGCGCTCCGCCAGGCGAAGGCCGCTCTCGTTGAAAACCCCAACAACCCCGTGGCCCACATGAACGCCGGCGCGTCCCTTCAAAGAATGCAACACTTCGAAGCCGCGAAAGAAGAGTATCAAAAGTCCATTCGCTGCAAACCCGACTACGAGCCCGCCTATATCGATCTGGGAATGTTGTTCGACAATCTCAAGGACTTCGATGCCGCCATCGAAAGCTATAAGAAAGGCCTGGCCCTTAAACCGGATGATGTCCAAGCTCGCTACGACCTCGGTGTTGTCTATGGCGAAAAAGCCGATTTCGTTGCCGCCATCCGCGAATATCGTGAAGTGAAGCGTCTCGATCCTCATATGCTCGAAGCTCGCCAGAATCTCGGCGCTGCTTTAATGCACATGGACCCAGGCGCAGCGATCACCGAATTCCGAGAGCTCGCCGCGATTGCCCCCGACTGGCCGCTATGCCACCAGTGCCTTGGCAGCGCCTATCTCCGCACCGGAAGGTTGGACGAAGCGGAGAAAGAATATCGCATGGCCATACAGCAGAACCCCGGTTCGACTGGTCCTATCAATGGCCTCGGAGCCACCTTCGAGACGGAAAACAAATATGACGAAGCTTTGGCTCAGTATCATAAGTCTGAAATGCTAGATGACACGGACGCTGCTGCCTTCCGTGATGCGGGTCGCATTTTCGTTTTGAAAAAGGATTTCTTGTCTGCTATCACCGAGCTTCGCCAAGCCGAACAACTCGATCCCGCCGACTGGAACAATCATGACCTCCAAGGCCAGGCGCTCGAAGGCTCGGGTGATCGAAAAGCCGCCGTCGCCGAGTATAAGGAAGCGGTCGCGCTCGCGCCCAAAGAACTCCAGGCACGATTGGATCTCGCTCTTGCCCTTGAGAAGACAGGCGATTGGGTGGCGGCCTTGGACAACTTCCACCAGGCTGCCATTGACGAGCCTGTACCAAAGGCCAACGGCATAGCTGAATCCTGGTACGACGCGCAGAACAAATACAAGAGTGCCCAGCAACGCTTTCAGCAACATCTCTCGGATTTGCGCGCCGGTGGCAAGTCTTCCGAGGCCGATGCGCTCGATGCTGTACTCAAAAAACGCGAAGGTGCTCCCAATCTCGATCAAAAATTCCACGCGGCCATGGAGAACAGCAAGCAAGCCGCGATGGAGAAACGCTTCAACGATGCGGAAACCTCCGCCAAAGAAGCCGTCGCCATCGCTGAAAAACTCCAGCCTCAGGACGGCCGCCTCCCCGAGGCCGTCGGTCAGCTCGGCAACGTTTATGCCTGGCGCGCCCAGTACAAAGACGCCGAGGCCTCCTACAAACGCCAACTTGCTTTGAGCCAGCAACTCTACGGACCGGAATCGCCCATGTTGGCGACTGCTTTGCAAAGTTTGGCCATGCTCTCTGTTTTGCAGAGCGATTTCGCCTCAGGCGAGTCCTACTTCTCTCGCGCGCTCGCTTTGAATCTGAAAGCTTACGGCGAAAACAGCAATGAGGCCGCGACATCGCTCGGCGGACTGGCACGCGTCTATTTCATGCAGAAGGATTACCCCAAAGCCGAAACCACTCTGCTTCGTTCCCTGAAGACTTTCGAAATGATGTACGGCGAAACTGACTACCGGTTGGCTTTTCCGCTCACCAGTCTCTGCCAAACCTATGATGGCTGGGGCAACTCCGAAAAATCCGCGTCCTGCCACGGCCGCCTCGTGTCCCTCGAGGAAAAGCAGTTCGGCGCCGAGAGTCCGTATCTCGTCCGCGACCTGACCGCCGAAGCCCAGGCCCTCCGCAAACTCGGCCGCAACGACGAAGCCGCCAAACTTGAACAACGCACCCAGTCCCTTCAATCCGCGGCTAACCCCAATTGACTGCTTCGAAGAGGCTTAATTGGTCACTAATTGTGAACTTCGATCCTTTCGCCCGCAGATAACAACATGCGGCGCTTGACTTCGAAAGCAAAGGTCAGGAGAAAATGCTGAATCCTAAATGCATTGTTGCTTTGCGTTACGTCTTCATGCTTCTGGTGACTATAACGGCGCTCGCGGCAAGGGCAAGAGCCACCGACCCTTGCGATCTTTCGGCGATCCCCGAGGAAGTTCAAACGATTTTGCAGAGCAGCTATCATG
>DATEWL010000284.1:0-2741 GCA_035258025.1 Candidatus Acidiferrum sp.
CGGCGCCGTGACGGTCGTTCCGATCACTCCGCTGCGAGTACAAAAAGTTGAGTTGGGGCTGACAGTGAAAGAGGGCTATGACGAAATCTCAAAAAAGTCGAAGAGCATCGGGAAAGATATAAATGGCTGGAACGTCGGCGCCGCATTCGGCGACCGGGCGTTCTACAACGGGAATTATTTGCTCCGTGCCGGCGCGGCAGCGGCTGGTATCTAGGGGAACGAAGCCCTTGAAGGTATGTATCCTCAAGCAAAAACTGCCACCGACGTCCAGCCACTCGATGGCGGCAAACACAATTACACTCTAAATACGTTGCTGGACAATTCCCTCCGCTTAACGCTTTTTGGTCCGTCACGTTGTACGACGGCAAGACCTAGTTACTGATTCAGAATATAATCAACAGCTACCTAATTAACTCTCCCATGATGCCGGTCCTGAGAGGAACACTATCCCTCGCGCGACCCGGTCAATGCATAATGCAAATTCGGAAACCACCTCCCGAGTGGATCTCTTACTCACTCGTCTTGCGGTGAGCGACTCATGCGCGGAGATCACTTGCTACAGGCCGACTTATGAAGACTCATCAGCGGGAGTGCAAGTGCAGGAAGAGAGCGGTGCGGCGCGAGTCTTTCATGTGGTCAAGCGTCGGCTCTTAGGGTCGCCGGCACTGGCATAGGAACAATAAAGTTGCTGGCCAGAAGATAGGCGAACAGGTGTCCGAGAGGCGGCGCATGGCGTAGCTGGCTTGCAGAAACCCATCCATTCGTTTCGCTCCATTCCCAGCCGGCAGCAGAAGCACTCTTCAGCCATTCCTGCAGATCCGATGAGGTCATCGGATAAGCGTATATGCACACGTTCTGGGCGAAGAGGCGCCCGAGGGCCTCCAGACGGCTGCCTTGGAGATTGCCGTAAATTCCGTCAAACCCTCGAATAATCAGGGAAAGACCTGCGGCGAAGCGCAGCGGTGCTTTTGTGTAGCGATTCACGAGAGCGGTCATGTGGTAGAGCTCTCGTTGGCGAAAAAGGAGCACGTCGCCGCCGGCGACGAGAAGGGCATCGATGCGATGAAGCAAGTCGGGGATCTCCGGAGCTGGTTCGTTCGGCGTGAGCGAATCAGCCGTCAGGCAAAAAAAGCCGGCGGGCGCCACCTCTGTTTCGCCCTGCTCCTTCCGAAGCTCTTGAATTGCCGAAGCCAGCAATCGCGTGTGAACTTGCGCGTGAGCTGCATCCACGTGGCTAAAGGTTCCCGGCGCAAGCACTATGGCTTTCTTGTAGAGAGTCTCGGTCGGGGGAACGCTGGGGCCCTTCGAGGGAAAAAATACAGCCTCGGCGAGTCCCGCGTACACCAAGTGGGCGAGCAAGGTGCGGCGATCCCAGCTCTCGAACGCTGGCCCGCTAAGATCCACGTAGTCGATCTCGATTCGCTCCTTGACGACGTCTTGTGCCAGACCTTCCAGAAATGATTCCTTGGTTTGCAATTCGTGGAACGCGCCGTAAATGAGATTGACGCCCAGAATCCCGATGGCTTCCTGTTGGAGAAGATTGGAGGGATCGAGCAGATTGATGTGCAGCAGCATGTCGTTGGGAGGGCCCCCGGGCTGCAACTGAAACCGAAGACCCATCCAGCCGTGGGGCTCGTTGGTTCCGGCGAAGTTGCGCGCGGAGACGGTATCCACAAAGGAGAAGAAGCGAGTTTGCGGCCCACGGGTTTTGCTTAACTGCGTCAGAAGCTGGCTCCATTCGTGGTCCAGCATGGCCTCGAGCCGCTGCCGGGATACGTAGCGCGATCCGGAGCCGTAGAGGTCGTCGCTGACTTCCTTGTCGTAAGCGGAAATGGTTTTGGCCACCGTGCCGGAGGCGCCTCCTACTACAAGGAACCAGCGCGCGACCTCCTGTCCGGCGCCGATTTCGGCGAAGGAACCGAAGGCGGATGCATCAAGATTCAGGGTGAGCGCTTTGTGGTGAGTGTCGAGCTTTTTAGTTGAAGGCATGGTTAGGTTCCCTTCGGCCGACTTTTTACGAGGCGCGACGAGTCCGTGACCAGCTGCCGAAAGTCGGCGCGCGAGGACTATTCTAACTGATGGATACGGTCGACCGGCCGCGTCGCGCGGCTTCGCCGCCGCGAACCCTCGTTCCAGGAGTAGTGTTTCCCGCGATTGTGATGGCGGTGTCTGAGGCCCGCGCCTCACGGTCGACTAGCCTGCTCACGACGGCGAACAGGAAGCTCGCCGACAACCCGCACATCAGCACGCCAATGATGCTTTCCACTGGACCCAAGGTCCGCCAAGTCCACGGAAGAACGACATCGCCGTAGCCAACGGTCGCATAGCTGGCAGCCGAGAAGTAAAAGGCAGATTCCCACGATGTAAAACAAAGCCAACGATAAAAGCCCGCCCAAAGCAGAATCTCCAAAAGGTGCAAGCCAATGAACGCAGTCATCAATCGCATCACGAGGATGGCGGAACGGATCGCCCCTAGCCTGAGAACTTCGGGCGCAAACCTGGGTCTTGCCCATGCAATCACCACAGCCATGCCGGCGCACTGCAACGAAAGCGTGAGCGTTACCAGAACGACTGCTGCGCTACTTTGGCGAATGAAGATCATGTGCAAGTGGCGCGAATTTCATTTGGAACTAATTGCTATCGAACCGTGTCGGGGCAATCTGCTGTTCGTCAACCCCAGACTGTCCGCTCCTCCAGAGGAGACTCTGTATATTCGAGCCAACGCTTGATTCACGAGTTCA
>DATEWL010000285.1:0-2265 GCA_035258025.1 Candidatus Acidiferrum sp.
TCGGGTTCATCAAGCGCATGAACGAAGTCGCGCACGGCCGCTTCCCCGGCATTCTCACTATCGCCGAAGAGTCCACGTCCTGGCCCAGCGTCACCCGGCCCACGTACCTGGGAGGCCTCGGCTTCAGCCTCAAATGGAACATGGGCTGGATGAACGACACTCTGAAATATTTTTCCGCAAATCCCGTCCACCGCAAATACGAGCACAACAAGCTGACCTTCTCGATGCTCTACGCCTTCAGCGAGAATTTCATGCTGCCCTTCTCCCACGACGAAGTCGTCCACGGAAAGAATTCTCTTCTGCACAAAATGCCCGGCGATTTGTGGCAACAGTTTGCGAACCTCCGCCTCTTGTTCACCTATCAATGCGCCCACCCCGGGAAGAAACTCCTCTTCATGGGCCAGGAACTTGCGCAACGCGGCGAATGGTACGAAGCGAGCAGTCTGGACTGGCACTTGCTCCAATACGATTCGCACAGAGGTGTTCAAAACCTCGTGCGCGATCTAAACAAGCTGCTCGCCTCAGAGCCTGCCCTGCACGAAGTCGATTTCAACTGGCAAGGTTTCGAGTGGATTGACGCCAACGACGCCGATAACAGCGTCTTCGCCTTCGCGCGTCATGGAAAGAAGCCCGAGGACTTGCTTATCGTCATCCTCAACGCCACGCCGGTCGTCCGCGAAGGCTACCGCATCGGCGTTCCGCAACCCGGTTTTTACTCCGAAATCCTGAACACAGACGCGGCCACCTACGGCGGCTCAAACGTAGGCAATCTCGGCGGTCAGAACGCGTCAAACCAGCCTTCACAAGGCCGTGCGCACTCCCTCTGCCTCACCCTACCGCCCCTAGCCGCTGTCTTCCTAAAATGGCAAGCAAGGTAAGCCACGCATTCACGATCGGCAGACCCTCTCCCTTGTAGGGGCGGGGCATGCTGCGCTCCTATTGGGCAAGCCGTGCGCTTTGTGGACCAGCGCCCCGGTCAGCTTCTGCCCTTCGTTTTGAAATGAAAAGGTTGTTAATCCCGGAACTTTTTCTGCGTCTTACCCGTATATATCGCCAAATGCCTAAAGGAGGCATCCCGCTATGACCAGCCGAACCCGGCACCTACTCCCCGTAGTGGCTTTTCTAGCCGCCGCTTTCCTCTATGCACCGCTAGGTGTTCAAGCACAAACAAGTGCAACCCAATCAAGCACGTCCGCTCACGGAGAGCGCTGGCTGCATGTGCGCGTCATTAGCAGCAATTCGAAGGGCGAGACCGTTCGCGTCAATGTTCCTCTCGAATTGGCGGAAAAGGTTCTGCCGGCTATCGATCACGACCGCCTGCACAACGGCAAAGTTCGTATCGGCTGCATGGACTGTGATGGCGTAGACGTTCGAACGCTATTTGAAGCGGTTCGCTCGAGCAAAGACGGCGAATTCGTGACCGTGCAGAGCAACGATGCGGACATCAGCGTCATGAAAAAGGATGGGATGTTGTTCGTTCACGTGCACGACAAGAACAGACCGAAGCATTCGCAGGTAGAGGTCAAGGTTCCCATGAAGGTCGTGGAAGCGCTGCTCTCCGGCTCCAAAGACGAGCTAGACATAGTGGCTGGACTTCATGCGCTTGCAGGGCAAGGCGACGTCGAATTGGTCTCCGTGAAGGATGACGACAACACCATTCGCGTCTGGCTGGATTCCAAGAACGTCACCACGGACTAAGCGGAAGTTTCGAAGTTTCTGGCTTCGGAAGGTCTCGCGCAGCAAGCGAGAGACGGGAAAGGATAAGAGAAATGGTATTGCTCGCGAAAATCGCTCTGGGTTTTGGGGCCACAGTCGCATTGGCAGGGGCTTATACCTTTCGCGAAGGCGTGCTGCGGGTTGACGTTGACGAGACCCGCGGTCAGGAACACCACGTCCACGTCTGGGTGCCTGCGGCAATCGTTCCGATGGCCATGCATTTCGTCCCGCGGGATAGGATGCGGGGCGCTGGAGGAAGAGCGGCTGACATCATGCCCTTGGTGCACGCCGTAGCAAAAGAACTTCAAAGATATCCCGAGGCCGAACTGGTTGAAGTTCACGACGGACTACAATACGTTCGCATCCGCACTCACAGTGGCCACTTGCTGATCGATGCGGAAGAGCCAGGTCAAACGGTGCATGTATCTTGCCCGCTGGCTACTATCGACGATCTCTCGCGCGAGCTTGCCACCTTCGCCCCCGCATCCTGAAACCAACCCAACGCGGACAAACGTATGCCGCGGGCACTTGCCTGCCCTTACCAATTTA
>DATEWL010000286.1:0-9914 GCA_035258025.1 Candidatus Acidiferrum sp.
GCCAGAAAACCGGCCGTGGGCGGAATGCCCGCGAGCGACATCATGAAAACAAGCAAGAGCAGCGCGGCCACAGGGTTTCGCCAGAACAAGCCGTCCAGGTCGCGCAATTCTGTCGGCGCACTTCCCCGATGATGCAGCACAATCAATATTCCAAACGCGCCCGCCGTCATGAAAACATTTACGCCCAAGTAAAACATCATGCCGCTAAAACCAGCCTCATTTCCCGCCACCAAGCCGAGTAAAATAAAACCCGTCTGGGCGATGGACCCGAACGCCAGGAGACGTTTCGCATTGGTCTGCCGCATCGCCGCAATATTTCCCCACAAGAGCGACACAATCGCGGCGCCGCCCCAGACGTGAATCCACTTCTCGTGAGCGAATAAAAACAAGAAAGAAAAAAAACGCAGAAGCAACGCAAAGCCTGCTGTCTTCACGGCCATGCTCAAGTACCCGGCAATCGGCGTTGGAGCCGATTCGCGAACAGCGGGCGCGAACCAATGAAGCGGAGCCGCATCGATCAGAAGAAAAGCTCCAACGGCAAGCAAACCAAGCGCCAGAGCGGAGGGCCACGCCGTAAGCCCGCCAAACGGCACGCTATTGTTCAAACGTACCTCGAGGATCGCTCCCATTCGGCCGAGATTCGTCGTTTGATAGAGCCTGTAAAGCAGTAGAAAACCGCCAGCTAACACAAACGTGCTGCACGTCCACTGAAACGCATAACTTCGCGCAGCGTTTTTCATCGGCTGCTCGCCCTGCGCGAATCCGGTCAAGAGAAAACAGCTCAGCCCCAAAGTCTCCAAACCCAACAGCACCACGAGCACATCGACGCCAGAAACCATTAGCATCATGCCCACGCAAGCAAACAAAATCAGCGCGTAATACGCTCCGCGCCCTTCTTCTTCCATCTCCAGATAGCGCACCGAAAGTAAAATAATCGGCACGCTAACGGCCAGAAAAAGCGCAGCGAAAAATAGAAAGAATGGATCGACCAGCACGCTTTGGTGAAGACCAAGAAGTCCCGGCGATTCGGGATTCACGTCACGCAGCGCTTGAATCTTTCCGTGCTGCACATACAAAGTAAATCCGCTGAACACTGCCCCTGCCAGCGCAAGCAATGCGTTCCAATGTTTTTCGTTGGCGGAAAGCCAGCGATCGATCAGCAAAATCCCACACGCAAACAACACCAATTCCATTTCCGGAAGAATGAGCGCACCGTCTCCGCCGAGAAAGCCACGCACTGCGTTAATGAGGGTGTGAATCATGCAGAAGAGGAATTCCGCCGCAAACGCCAAAACGGAATCCCGTGCGGTTTTGCCGCTATTTTTCGAACAGCAATTCTCCTGCGCGATGCGTTGCCTTGACCACGGCCTTGATTAGTGTGACGCGCAGCTTGCCTTCTTCCAGCTCCAGAATTCCGTCAATCGTGCAGCCCGCCGGCGTTGTCACCGCGTCCTTTAGTAGTGCCGGATGATCGCCCGTCTCCAGTACAACGCTCGCGGCGCCTTTCATCATTTGCGCCGCAAGCAGCGTCGAAATGTCGCGCGGCAATCCCACTTTCACACCCGCTTCGGCAAACGATTCCAAAATAATGTACGCAAACGCCGGCCCGCTCGCCGAAAGCCCCGTCACCGCATCCATGTGTTTTTCATCGACAACAACGGTCCGCCCCACCGCGTCAAACATCGCCTGCGCCGTCTCCAAATCCTCCGCGCCTGCGTGTGTCCCCTTGCAGATCCCCGTCATCCCACTGCCAACTCTGGAACAAGTGTTCGGCATCGCCCGCACCACCGGCACATTTGCACCTAAGTGCTGCTCGATGTAGCTCGTCGGTACAGAAGCCGCCACTGAAATCACCAGCGTCTTTTCGCTCAACTCCGGCGCAATCTCTTTCAACACTTCGCCAATCACTTGAGGCTTTACACCCAGCAGAACTATGTCCGCGCCGCGTACCGCCTTTCGGTTTTCCGTGGCTACGTTGACTCCAAGCTCTTTGGACAGCGCCGCAGCCTTCTCGGCATGCTTCACGGTAGCCGTAACGCGCTTCGCAGAAAACAACCCTTGCTTCAGGTACGCCCGCAGCAAAATCCCGCCGAGCTTTCCCATCCCCAATACAGCCAGCTTCTTGTCCGTAAGTTTCTGCGCCATAGTGCAAACATTGTTGACGACGCACGCACGCGCGTCAACCACCGTTTCGCGGCGTCTTCGGGTACAATGCGGCCCGCGTATCTTTACGTCTTCCGCCGGAGGCTTCATCAACTTGCGCCGTTTCTTTTTTTGGCTCCCTATCGCAGTTCTGCTCGCGGCCGCCGTGCCTTTCTTTGCTGGCACTATTCAACAGGCAACAAAACCCTCGCCCGCTCTCAATGTCACAAAAGACGTGGCCGTTCCCATGCGCGATGGTGTCGTCCTGCGCGCGGACGTCGTGCTCCCCAGCGCCACCGGCCGATTCCCCACTCTCGTCTACCGCACGCCGTACGGCAAACAGTTCGCCCTCAAGGAGGGCTCAACCTTTGAAAAAGCGGTTGCCCGCGGTTACGCGATCGTAATTCAAGACGTGCGCGGCCGCTACGCCTCCGACGGAGATTTCTCCCCGTATCAAAACGAGGGCCGCGACGGCTACGACTCCATCGAATGGGCCGCGCGCCAATCCTGGTCGGACGGAAACGTTGGCACGTTCGGCCTCTCCTATCCCGGCGCCGTCCAGTGGCTCGCCGCCGTCGAGAATCCACCGCATCTCAAAGCCATGGTCCCCGCCATGACTTTCTCCACTCCTCGCAATTTCTTCTATTCTGGCGGCGTCTTCGACGGCTCGTGGCTCGACTGGATCTGGTTCAACATCGCCCCGGACGCCCGACGCCGTAAGAATCTTCCCGGGCCGCAAAAGCGCAAAGACGCTGCCGCGTCCTGGAAGCAAGATCATGAACGCATCCAAAATTACCTGCCGTTGCACGACCTGCCGGACCTGAAGCAAGTCGCGCCTTTCTACTACGAATGGCTTTCGCACCCGCCAGCCGATCCGTGGTGGGACTGGGCCGAACTCCGCGATAAATATGATCGCGTCCACGCCGCGGTCCTGAATTTTTCCGGCTGGTACGACGAAGCCTACGGCCCCGATGGCGCGACCACAAATTTCAACGGCCTCCTCGCTGCTCGTCGCAGCGAAAAAGATCCCCGCACTCACACCATGATTGGTCCCTGGACCCACGGCGGCCAGGACGAATCCAAGTCTGGTGAGCGCGATTTCGGTCCCGTTGCTCCCATCGACTACGACGAGCTAATTTTCCGCTGGATGGACCACTACCTTCGCAACATCGATAACGGCGTCGACCGCGAAAAGCCCGTTCGCGTTTTCGTTATGGGAGACAACGCCTGGCGGGATGAAGATTCCTGGCCACTAACGCGCGCGAAAGAAACTTCTTTCTACCTACACGCGGAAGCTGCAGCATCACGTATTGGCTCGCTCAATTTGGCCCTACTTGTCCCCTCAGCTAAGACCTCCGAGTTCGTCTCCGATCCCGCACATCCGCTAACCGATCCCTACACCGAATACGGCGCGCATGACTATCGCGCGTTCGCAAGTCGCGACGATGTTCTCGTCTTCGACACGATGCCTCTCCAGGCCGACACCGAGGTCACCGGCCCCATCCGCGTGGAAATTTACGTCTCCGCCGACGTCCCCGACTTCGATCTTTGGGTGCGCCTACTCGACGTCTCGCCGGACGGAACCGCCTTCAACCTCATGAGCCCCGGCCTCGACGTCCTCCGCGCCAGCTACCGCAACGCGTCTCTCAAGCCTGAGCTTCTCGCTCCGGGCAAAGTCTATCTCCTCAATCTGGATCGCATGCTTACCAGCAACGTCTTTCGCGCAGGTCACCGCATCCGAGTGCAAATTTCGGCAGCCTTCTCACCGCATTTTTCGCGAAATCTTCAGACGGGCGAATCCGAAATCACTTCCTCGCAAACGCAGCTCGGCCACATCCGCATCTACCACGATGCGGAACACTCTTCTCGAATTGTTTTGCCAATTATTCCGAGGGCAAAGCAATAGAAGGACTAATCGTGCCGCGCTCCGTGCAGCACGTGCACCGCATGCGGCAAGAGATGCGCCACTGCGTCCAGCGACTCCGCCGCGCCCTTAGGACTTCCAGGCAGATTCACAATTAGGGCTTTTGCCCGAACCGCCGCCATTCCCCGCGAAAGCACCGCCGTTGGCGTCAGTTCCGATCCCTTGCGCCGCATCTCTTCCGCAATTCCAGGCACAATCAGATCCGCGATCGCCTCCGTTGATTCTGGCGTATTGTCTCGCGGCCCAATCCCCGTTCCGCCAGTCGTCAGAATCAAATCCACGCGCCCGGAGTCCGCCAATTCGCGCAACTGCTCGCGAATATTCGCCGGATCATCCGATACGCGCAGCACCGAGGTAACTTCCCAATTCAACCCACGGCAGACCGCGACAACGGCAGGCCCGGAAAGGTCTTCGCGTTCCCCCCTCGCCACTGTGTCGCTGATTGTGAGCACTGCGACGCGCATCAGGCAGGTTACTTCGTTTCCACAGGGTCGCGGTTCGCTTCGTCCATCAGCCGCATCGCTTCCATCAACAAGCCGGTGGTATTCCTCGTTGTGGTCGTGCGGGTCGAGGCATTCGCCGCGTTGAAATCAATCTCGAATTCGCCAGCCGTCCAGAGCACCACGCGATAAACCGCGTCATCGCCTTCGACTTTTCCGCTCTTCGCGTCCCGACACTGTCCATTTGCAAAATAGAGCTCGCCCTGTTCGCCGTTATGCTGCACCACCAGGCGGCAAGACTTCTGCCCCATTTCCAGTGACTGCATCAGGTCGATCATGCTCATCTCTTCGAGCCGCCCCTGAATCACGCCCGGCCGGGATGCGCGCTTTTGCAGTTTCTCCAAATGCAAGCGGTCCACGACCTTTTTCGCAATCCGCACCAGATCCTTCACAAGAAAGGGCTTGGTGACAAAATCCTCAACGCCATCCACGAGCGGCCGAAGCCGCTCCTCAATATCCGCCCGGCTGGCCATGAACAGAAACGGAATGTTGCGCGTCGCTTCTCGCCCATGCAGCTTTTCAAAAAGCTGGCGGCCGTCCAAACCCGGCATTTTGTAATCGCAGAGAATCACATCTGGTGGTGTATCAATCACCTTCAGCAGCGCATCGGCGCCGTCCGAGGCCGTTTCCACCTCGCAATACGGCTCCATCCCTTTAACAACCAAATCCCTGACCAGCGGATTGTCGTCCGCCACCAGCAATTTGACGGTTTTCGCGACTAGACCGCTCATCGGCTGCGGCTCCGGGTCGTTTTCTTAGAATTGTTCTTGTGATTGCCCGCAACCGCAGGATTTCCGCCGCGAAAAAAATCTCTGCTCTTCCCGCCGGTCTTCTTGACGAGAACAATCCCGCTGATTTCCATCCCTTTATCGAGAGCTTTGCACATGTCGTAGACCGTGAGGGCCGCGGCAGTAACGGCGACCAGCGCTTCCATCTCGACCCCTGTTTGGGCCGTCGCCGTAACTTCGGAGCGAACTTCAACGCCATTTTGGCACAGCCGCGCAGTCACATCAATGTGCGTCAGCGGCAGCGGGTGACAAAGAGGTATCCACTCCGCCGTCCTCTTCGCCGCCGCAATCCCCGCGATCCGCGCTATTTCCAGCGGATTCCCCTTGGGGTTCTTCAATCGTTTCACCGCCCGCACCACCGCTGGGCTCATCTTCACAAACCCCTGCGCTACCGCCGTCCGTGTCGTCACCAGCTTCTCCGACACGTCCACCATCCTTACCTCACCCCGGCTCCCGTAATGAGACAACTTCGCCATTCCCCTCTTCTCTGTGTTCTCTGTGTTCTCTGCGCTCTCTGTGTAAATTCTTTTCTTCGCTCTTTTTAGCTCTATTTCAAATCAAGTCCCGTCGCACCATCACTTCCACACGTTCGCCAACGCCTATCTTTTCCAGCGTCGCCGGGACGATAACAAAACAATTTGCTTTCGAGAGGGCCGAAACGTCGCCGGAACCTTGCCACTTCAGAACTTTCACTTCCCGACCCGCGCCTTGTCCCTCCATATGCGCCGGCAAAAAGTGCGTTACGCCCGGCTTTTCATACAAAGCCTCGCCTAGCCGCGCGACCATCACGGGCATTTCCCGCGCCTCCGCTCCACCCAACAAATCCACGGCCGGCGCGACAAACAACTCAAACGTCACCATCGTCGAAACCGGATTCCCTGGCAACCCAAATACAAATTTCTCGCCGCACTTTCCAAACACAGCTGGTTTCCCAGGCCGGATCGCCACCGCATCAAAATAAAATTCCGCCTTCATCTCCCGCAACACTTTCTCGACCAAATCATACTTCCCCATTGAAACTCCGCCCGACAAAATCAGCAAATCCTCCTGCAGCCCCCGCCGAATCTTCGACGACAAATCGTCCTCGCGGTCCATCGCGTTCCCTAGCAAAATTGGCTTGCCTCCCGCCAACCGTACCTGCGCCGCCAACGAAACGCTGTTGCTGTTTCGAATCTGAAATCGGCCTGGAATGCTGTCCACCGGCACGATCTCATCCCCGGTCGAAAGAATCGCCACGCGCGGCTTCGAGGCGCACTTCAACTCCGCCGCACCCACCTGCGCCGCCAGCGCAAGCTCCGCGTAACCGAGTCGCATCCCTGGCGTCAAAAGCGTCTGCCCCGCCCGCGCCTCGCTCCCACGCAGCACAAAATTTTGCCCCGTCACGGCATCGCGTTCGAACCGCACCTGATCTCCATCGCGCTTCGTGTGCTCAATCATCACCACGGCGTCCGCGCCGGACGGCACTGCCGCACCTGTCATAATCTGCACACAAGTCTCTGCCCACAATTCCTTCGTGACGCGGTCCCCCGCCTTAATTTCTCCCGTGCACTTCAGCGTCGCCCCCGCCTTTGCATCATCGGCAAACACCGCGTACCCGTCGCGCGTAGCCCGATTAAACGGCGGATACTCGCGGTCCGTCTTCACCTCTTGCGCCAATACGAATCCCAGCGCATCTCCCACGCGCACCTGCTCCGTTGCGCGCGGACCTTTCTTCTCTGTCAATTCTTCGATGACCTTCTGGCGTGCTTGCTCGTAGGTGAGCATTGGTGGCTATTTCTCGAGGCCTTCTCTTCGTCTTCGCTGGGCCCTCTGTGTCTCTGCGCTTCGGCGCGCTAAATCTTTTTCTTTCTTTTTCTTTCCTCTACAACCACCGCGCCAACAAAGTCCCCGCAGGCACAATCGTCGCATCCCGCTCCGGCCCCGTAGAGATCATCCCGATCTCCACCTGCAAAAAATCCCCGATAAACCGCAAATAATCCAAGGCCGCCTTCGGCAATTTCGCCCCATCCTTCACGCCATACGTGGTCTCGCACCAACCCGGCAGCGTCTTGTATTCCGGCACAACCTGCTCGTACTCCTCCGCCAAAGCCGGCATCTCTTTCAGCTTTTTCCCCTTATACGTATAGCCAACACAAACCTGAATCTCGCGCTGCGTATCAAACACATCCAACTTCGTCACCACCAGCGAATCAATGCCATTGATCATCTTCGCGTAACGCAACACCATCAGGTCCAGCCACCCGCAACGCCGCGCCCGGCCCGTCACGGCTCCAAACTCTTTCCCCCGCTCGCGCACTTCCTGAGCCTCCAACTCCGGCATCTCCGTTGGAAATGGCCCGCCTCCGACGCGCGTCGTATAAGCTTTCGAAATTCCGAGCACGCTTTTTATTTTTGTCGGTGGCACGCCCACACCAGTTGTCGCCCCGCCAGAAATCGCGCTAGAAGAGGTCACATACGGATACGTCCCATGGTCAATATCCAACATCGTCCCCTGCGCGCCCTCAAAAAGCACGGACTTCCCTTCATCAAGCGCGCGGTTCACCAATTCCGCCGTATCGCAAATATATCCGCGAATTTTCTCGCCCAATTTCAACGTCGCTTCCACTTCATGCGAAAAATCAATGTCCGCCCCGTATGCGCCTTTCGCCAGCCGGTTTTTCTCCGCGACGACGCGCGCCGCTTTTTTTCGAAACAATTCCGGCTCCAACAAATCGCACATCCGCAAACCGCGCCGCGCCATCTTATCTTCATAAGCCGGCCCGATTCCCCGCGAAGTCGTCCCAATCTTGTCCGCCCCCCGTGCTCCCTCTGCCGCCTTATCCAATTCGCGGTGATACGGAAAAATCAAATGCGCGCGATTGCTAATGTGCAGCCGTCCTTTTACGTCAATCCCAGCTTTCGCCAAAGTCTCAATCTCCGCTACAAGCGCCGCCGGATCCACTACCACTCCCGTACCAATCACTGCCTGCTGCTTCGGCCGTAAAATCCCGCAGGGAATTAACTGCAAGACATAACGGTCCTTCCCAATGATGACGGTATGCCCCGCATTGTGTCCGCCCGCCACGCGCGCAATAAAATCAAACGACCCCGCAAGGTAGTCCACCACCTTGCCCTTCCCCTCATCCCCCCACTGCGCGCCCACCACGACCACCGATTTCATGCGGCTCTTCTCCTAAGTGGGGCAGGCATTCCCGCCCGTTCTACTTCGCCTCTTCTCAACAACAACCACACCTCATCGCCGCAATGATCACTTCATATGAACTGCGTTGGAATTCCCCGAAAACGGCAGGTTGCTATCGTAAGCTCGCCTAGCCTTCAACGCAAGCACGTGGCAGACGCCTCCGCAGCCCGTAGTTTCATTGCATCGCGCGCAAAGCCCGTTTATCCTGTGCGCTCACAAAGGAGCTTCGTCTCCATGCGAACACTTTCTTTTGTCTTTTTGCTGTCGTCTCTCGGCGCGGCGCCGGCGGCCCTCTGTCAGGATCCGGTATCGGTCGATCCCAGCGACGTGAAAGTCACATTCGAAAACGAACAGATTCGTGTCTTACATGCGCGGTACGCACCGCGCCAAAAAATCGCCATGCATTCGCATCCATCCCGGGTGGTCGTGTACATCACGGACATGCACGCCCTCGTTACCTCCGCAAGCGGTGCGACCGAGGAATTGCGCTATAAAGCTGGTGATTCGCGATGGTCTGAGCCCGTGACTCATTCGGTGGAAAATCTCGAGGACACACCGTTTGAGATCGTCGAAATCGAGCTGAAAAACGCAGCCTCAGCGGCGGTGCCCGTTCCCCGACCTGGCGGTTCCGCCACCGCTTTGACCGAGCCCGTTCCCGTTGATAAGGAGCCGCACCATCACTTTGTTTTCCAGAACCAGTACGTCCGCGTCCTCGACGTCCTATTCCCTGTCGGCGAAACCTCTCTGTTCCATACGCACAGCAACGACAATGTCGGCATTCCCATCAGCGGAGACAAAACTCAATCCCAGCCCGCCGGCGGCGAGTGGAGCGAAGTGCAGGACGTCAAGCCCGGCAATCCCGGTTTTCGCAAGGCTCGCGGACAGGCGTACACACATCGCGTGCGCAGCGCCGGAAAACTTCCGTTCCACGTCATCGACGTCGAAGTCTTTCCCTGACGCTCGCGCGGTTTTTTTGCAACATAACGGCAATAACAGGGTGGTGGATCAGTTTCCGACAATGCGACGCAATATGAAAAGGGGCTGACGACCTGACCACCGAACATATCGGGGCCGAGGATTATTTCTGGATTGCCGACAAAATGGCCAGAATCGCCGTATCCGCGCCATACTCATGAAGGTCAACGACGACGCTAGGAGAAGCAAGGAGCACATTCGCGGGAACAGGTTCAATTAAGATGCCGGCAAGGGCGATTGTGCCGGTTGCGATTGCGCCTTTTTCCTCAAGACCGCCGCGGAAATCAGCGTGATGGCGAGCCCAACCGGAAAGGGCTCGGTGAAAGTCATCGCTGCGTTGAGGAGCGGGTTGTCTTCTATCTCCTTGTATTTTTTTACTTGCTCTATTTGCGCCTGGATGGCGG
>DATEWL010000287.1:0-5679 GCA_035258025.1 Candidatus Acidiferrum sp.
ACCGATGCCCGTACTTTCATTGCCTTTGTCCCTCATTCCGGCCGCTCTTACGGCCAGCGGCCCGCCTACCTGGCGTGCCTAGCAAACCAGGGGCATTAGATGTCCTAGCCCCTTCCAAAGTCGCAAAACCCAAAATCTGCAGTCTAAAGACCGCCGCTACGAAACCCTGCTACTTGTAGCGGTAGACGATCCTGCCGCGTGTTAAATCGTACGGCGAAAGCTCTACTGCTACTTTGTCACCCGCCAGGATGCGGATAAAATTTTTGCGCATCTTGCCAGAAACGTGCGCCAGCACTTGATGCTTGTTCTCCAGCTCCACGCGAAACATCGCATTTGGCAGCGGCTCAATCACCGTAGCCATTACTTCTATGGCGTCCTCTTTAGGATTTCCAGAGTCGCCCTTTTCCTTTTTCTCGCGAATCGGTCTCGCCATATTCTCCTGCGTTACCAGCGCCGGGCTAAAACCCAGTCACTGCCTTGCGCTTGCTACTTGCCGTGAACACCTGCGTCTTGCACTTACCAAGACGGGCCGGTCATTTCTTTCGGCCGCGTCAAAATCCAGGGCCCGTTCGCCGTGATCGCCACGGTGTGCTCGAAGTGCGCCGAGGGGCTGCCATCCGCCGTTTCCGCCACCCATTCGTCCCGCATCCGAACTTCCGGCCGGCCCGCGTTGACCATCGGCTCGACCGCGATAACCATGCCTTCTTGCAGCCGCGCGCCGCGTCCTTCTTCGCCGTAGTTCGGCAGATTGGGTTCGTCGTGCATCTTCGTGCCGATGCCGTGCCCGACAAACTCTCGGACCACCGAATACCCATGCTGCTCGACCCAGCTCTGCACCGCGTGACCGACATCGCCGAGCCGGTTGCCGGCGCGCATCTTGTCAATCGCGCGGTCCAGCGATTCGCGGGTTACATCCAGCAGCTTCTTCACTTCCGGCCGAATCTGCCCAACCGGAACGGTGACCGCCGAATCCGCGAAATACCCGTCCACTTCCATCCCGAAGTCGATCGAGACGATGTCGCCCTCGCGCAACTTCCGCTTCGGCGACGGAATTCCGTGAACGATCTCGCTGTTCACCGAAGTGCACAGCGAGCAAGGATAACCGCGGTAGCCCTTGAACGCCGCTTTACCCGGCCGGCCGGCGATTTTTTCCTCGGCAAACTTTTCGAGGTCCATCGTCGTCAGCCCCGGCCGCACCATGTCCCGAAGCGCCGTCAAAATCTCGTGCACGACCAGCCCGGCGCGGTGCATCTTTTCCAGCTCTTCGGCACTGCGCAGATGAATCGCCATCGCTCGTTTCTACTAACGGCCCTTCCCGGGCTGACTAATGCTTGCCGCGCGCGTGGTGCAGAGTCTTCCAAATCTGCTGTTCCACTTCTTCCACGATCTTCGAGGCGTCCACATCGTGAAGCAGGCCCAGCCGCCTGTAGTACGCTACCAGCGGCTCTGTCTGCTTGTGATACGCCTGCAGCCGGGGCGCTACAATTTCTTCCCGGTCATCTGGCCGCTGCAAAAGTTCTCCGCCGTCACTATCGCAGCGCCCTTCCACCTTCGGTGGGCGCTCGAAAAGATTATAAATCTCGCCGCCCGTCTTACACGTCCGCCGGCCGGTGATGCGCCGGAGAATCAGCGCCGTATCGACCACCAGGTGAATCACGAACGGCCGCCGAAAACCATGCTGCTTCAACAACTCGCCCAGATACTGCGCCTGAGCGACGGTTCGCGGAAACCCGTCAAACACAAAACCGTGCGCGCAATCCGGCCGTTCGATGCGTTCCGCGACGATCTTGAGCACCAGCGAATCCGGCACAAGCTCGCCGCGCTCCATAATCGGCTTGGCCTTTATGCCAAGCGGCGTGCCCTTGGCCACGTGCTCCCGGAGCATGTCGCCTGTCGAAAGGTGCGGCACCGAATACTTGGCCGCAAGCTTTTTCGCTTGCGTGCCTTTCCCCGCGCCCGGAGGCCCGAGTAAAATCACGGCGCGATTGAGCTCTTCCGGGGGCCGATTTTCCGGCACCACTGGGCTCGTCGCCATGTTTTACCGCCGGCCGCGCAACCGGCCCTTTCGAGCAAATCCTTCGTAATTCCGCATCACCAGCTGTGCTTCCAGCTGCTGCACGGTATCCATGGCCACGCCCACGACAATCAAAAGCGACGTGCCGCCGAAATAAAACTGCACGCCCAAACCCTTCAAGAACCACACCGGAAAGTGGCGGTCAAACCAGGAGCCGATTCCCCATCCAAGATGGTCGAGGTGAATACCCGCGATCATCCATTCCGGAAGCAGACAGACGATTGCAAGATAGACCGCGCCGATGAACGTCAGCCGCTTCAGAATCTTACTGACATGCTCGGACGTATTGCGCCCCGGCCGGATTCCGGGAATGAATCCGCCGTTCTTGCGCATGTTGTCCGCAAGCTCCGTGGGATTGAAAACAATCCCAACGTAGAAAAACGAGAACAGCAGAATCATCGTGATATACACGACGGTATAGAGCGGTTCGCCCCAGGCCAGACGTTCCTTGATGGTGTTCAGAAACGCCCACCGCGTGCCCAACATCAGTGCAGCCGTCGCGGGAAACGCCAGCAGCGAACTCGCGAAAATCGGCGGAATCACGCCGCCGGAATTGACGCGCAGCGGCAAGTAGGAAGATTGCCCGCCCATCACGCGGCGGCCAACGACCCGCTTCGCATACTGCACGGGAATGCGGCGCTGGCCGCCTTCCACAAAAACGATAAACGCCACAACCGCGACCATCAAGGCAACCAGAAAGATAAGCGCCAGCCCAGTGAACGGCCCCCAGGCGGCTGTTCTCGCCTTAGTGATGAGGTCATCGACGGCGCGCGGCAGACCGACCACGATGCCGACGAAAATAATCAGCGACATTCCATTGCCGATGCCGCGCTCGCTAATCTGCTCGCCAAGCCACATGATGAAGGCCGAACCAGTCGTGAGCGTAAGGATGGTCATCAACGTGAAGCCTATGCCCGGGTGATACACGAGCGACTGGCCGCTCATATTCGTCGCCTGCAACGTCGAAGCGATAGTCAGCGACTGGATAATACTCAAGACGATGGTCAGATAACGCGTGTACTGCGTGATCTTGCGCCGTCCGAGTTCGCCCTCTTTCTGCAACCGCTCGAGGTACGGAAAAACCACCTGCATCAACTGCAGGATGATGGATGCCGTGATGTACGGCATGATGCCCAGGGCAAAAATCGTGAGCTTGCGGAAACTGCCGCCGCTGAAAAGATCGAAGATGCCCAGAACCGAACCCTGCGCTTGCTTGAACATTTCCGCGAGCACGTCCGCATTGATGCCGGGCGTCGGAATGTGCGCGCCGATGCGGTACACGGCGAGCAGAGCCAGCGTGAACAGCACGCGGTTCCGCAAGTCCGGGATCCGGAACATGTTCTTCAGAGCTTCGACGAATCGGTTCATACGTTTACCCTGCGATTCCCCGTTACCTTACGACGCTACGACCTCAAACGTGCCGCCCGCCTTGGTGATCTTGTCCTTGGCCGAAGCGCTGAAGGCATGCGCGTGAATCGCGAGCTTGGTCTTCAGTTCGCCATCGCCCAAAACCTTGATCGGATCCGTTACCCGGCGCACAAAGCCATGCGCGCGGAGCAACTCGGGTGTCACGGTTTCGTTCTCAGGAAAAACGTTCAGTTCTTCCAGATTTACGACCGAGTACGTCACTCTAAACAGATTATGAAACCCGCGCTTCGGCATGCGGCGGTGCAGCGGCATCTGGCCGCCTTCAAATCCGCGCCGGCGCGAATAGCCGCGGCGGGACTTCTGTCCCTTGTCTCCGGAACCGGAAGTCTTGCCTAGTTTCGAGCCGATGCCGCGGCCTACGCGCACTTTGCGGTGGCGCGAGCCCTTCGGCGGCTTCAACGTCGACAGGCTCACCACCGATTTAGGGTGGCCCGCTTTTTTGGCGCCTTTGCGGCCGCCTGAAACTTTTTTCGCCATCGCTTTACTCCACCACTTCCACTAGATGCCGCACTTTGTGGATCATGCCTCGAACCGCGGGCGTGTCCTCGCGCTCGACAACTTGATGCATTCTGCGCAGTCCAAGACCGCGAATGGTTTGGCGCATGTCATCGGTGCAGCTGATGAAGCTCACTACCCACTTCACCTTGACCTTGCCGCCCTTGCCTTTGCCGATTCTCTCGACACTCGATTTTTTCTTGCTGGCCATTAGCTGCTCTCACCTACGGCCGCTTTTTGATACCGGCCGCTGATTTCGTCTAGCGTTTTGGATCGCGTCTCGGCAACCTGCGCCGCGTCTTTCAGACCGAGCAACGCTGCAAACGTGGCTTTCACCACGTTGTGCGGGTTCGAAGTGCCGAGAGACTTCGTCAGCACGTTGCTGATTCCCGCCACTTGCATCACCTTGCGCACCGGGCCGCCGGCAATTACTCCCGTGCCATCGGGAGCGGGCTTCAGCAGCACTTGCGCCGAGCCGTAACGTCCCAGCACCTGATGGGGAATCGTCGAGCCCTTGAGGTTTAGCTTGATCAAATTCTTTTTCGCCTGCTCGATGGCCTTCTTGATGGCCATGGGAACTTCGCGCGCTTTTCCCATGCCGAAACCGGCATGGCCGTGGCTATCGCCAACGACGACGAGCGCGGAAAAGCTGAGATTCTTGCCGCCCTTCACCACTTTGGTGACGCGGTTGATGGCGATCACGTCGTCCTTCAAATCGGAAGGATTCACTTCCAGCAGCCTGCGTACCGCTAAACTGTCTCGCAAAATTTGCTTCGACATAGGCTTAGAACTGTAACCCCGCTTCCCGCGCCGCATCGGCGAGCGCCTTGACGCGGCCGTGATACTTATACCCGCCGCGGTCGAACACTACTTTTCCCACTCCAGCAGCCTTGGCGCGTTCGGCAATGGTCTTGCCGATCACTTTGGCTGCCGCAATATTTCCGCCACCCTTTAGATTCTTCTTCGTTTCGCCGTCCACGGAACTCGCGGAGACCAGCGTTTTTCCGGTGCGATCGTCAATCACCTGCGCGTAGATGTGCCCTAGCGAACGATACACGCAAAGACGCGGGCGCTCGGTGGTGCCTTCGACACGCTGGCGAACGCGTTCGTGAACGCGGAGGCGGTGAAGATTTTTCGATAGCTTGCGAACTCTTGCCGATGCCACTGTTTCTTCTCCTCGATACCTCTGGCCGCCAAGCGGCCAAAAAACTATGCCGTTCCGCCGGCCTTTGCTCCAGCCTTGCCGGCCTTTTTCTTGAGACGCTCGCCGGTGATGCGCACGCCCTTTTGCTTGTATGGATCGGGCGGACGCAGCGCGCGCATATCGGCGGCGACTTGCCCTACTTTGCCTTTATCGGCGCCGCTTACGACGATGTGCGTCTGCTTTTCGACCGTGACCTGGATTCCTTCCGGAACCGGGAACTCGATGGGGTGCGATTTGCCGAGAGCGAAAGCGACGATCTTGCCCTTGAGTTCGGCGCGGTAGCCGACGCCAACGATGTCCAAATCTTTCTTGAAGCCAAGCGTAACGCCGTGAACAGCGTTGGCGACGAGCGCGCGCGCAAGACCGTGCAGCGCGCGGTGGTCTTCCGTGTCGCGAAGAGCCGTGAGCACGCCGTCTTTTTGTTCAAACGTGATGCCGTGCGGCAACGGAACCGTAAGCTTGCCTTTCGGCCCTTGCA
>DATEWL010000288.1:0-9730 GCA_035258025.1 Candidatus Acidiferrum sp.
GTATTTCACCAGCGCCAGGTCCGGCTCGATTCCCGTCGTGTCGCAATCCATCATGAAACCGATCGTGCCCGTCGGTGCCAGCACGGTGACTTGCGAATTTTTGTAACCGAACTTTTCGCCGTGCGCCAGCGCGGTATCCCACGATTCCTGCGCCGCAATGAAGAGTTCCGTCTGCACGTGCTCGGGCTTGATGCCGCGCATTGCGTCGCGGTGCATGCGCATCACGTCGAGCATTGGCTCGTGATTCACTTCGTAGCCGGGGAACGGACCCATTTTTTCGGCGATGCGTGCGGACTGTGCATACGCTTCGCCGCACATCAGCGCAGTAATGGCGCCGCCCATGTCGCGGCCTTCGTCGGAGTCGTAAGGCAGCGCCAGGGACATCAGCAGCGCGCCGAGATTGGCGTAGCCCAAGCCGAGCGGCCGAAAGTTGTGCGAATTCTCCGCAATGCGCGGCGTCGGGTAGCTGGCGTTGTCCACCAGAATTTCCTGCGCCGTGATGGTTACATCCACGGCATGCTTGAACGCGGTGACGTCAAACTGCCCGCTGGCCCCAAGAAATTTCATCAAGTTCAGCGAAGCGAGGTTGCACGCCGTGTCGTCGAGGAACATGTACTCCGAGCACGGATTCGACGCATTGATGCGCGCCGTGTTTTTCGAAGTGTGCCACCGGTTGATCGTGGTGTCGTACTGCATCCCCGGATCGCCGCAGTGCCAAGTGGAATCGGCGATTTTGTAGAGTAGGTCGCGCGCTCGCATTTTCTCGGCGGGCTGGCCGTCCGTCACGTTGCGTGTCCACCAGTCGCGGTCTTCTTCTGCCGCGCGCATGAAATCGTCCGTCACGCGCACCGAGTGGTTCGCGTTCTGGAAGAAGATCGAAGCGTAAGCGTCGCCATCGATACCGGCGTCATAACCCTGCTCGATAAGGACTTGCGCCTTGCGCTCTTCCTTCATTTTGCATTCGATGAACTCGACGATGTCCGGATGATCGATATTGAGAATGACCATCTTGGCCGCGCGCCGCGTCTTGCCGCCGCTCTTGATCACGCCTGCGAAGGCGTCGAAACCTTTCATGAAACTCACTGGCCCGGATGCAATGCCGCCGCCGGAGAGAGTTTCTTTGCTACCGCGCAGCGAGGAGAAATTGGTGCCCGTTCCGGAGCCCCACTTGAAGAGCATCCCTTCGGTCCGGGTGAGGCCCATGATCGATTCCATGTTGTCCTGCACGGAATTGATGAAGCACGCCGAGCACTGCGGCTTCGGCTGCACGCCCACGTTGAACCACACGGGCGAATTGAAAGCCATCTTTTGTTCGACGAGCAAGTGCGTCAGCTCATCGCGAAACGCATCGCGCGAAGCATCGGAGGCGAAGTAGCCGCCCTCCTGGCCCCAGCGCACAATGCTGTTCACGACGCGGCCGATCAGTTGCCGCACCGAGCCTTCGCGCTCTCGCGAGCCCGGCTTTCCGTGAAAATATTTGCTGGTGACGATGTTTGTGGCCGTCTGCGACCAGCTCTTCGGCACTTCGACGTCTTCCTGGCGGAAGATCGTGACGCCCTTTTCGTTTCCGATCAGGGCGGTGCGCTTTTCCCATTCCACCGCGTCGAACGGAGAAATCTTTCCGTCCGTAAAATACCGTTCAAAAAGAAGACCTTTGTGTGTTGCCGCTCCCGTATTCTCCGGAGTCGTATCCGTGATCGGGGAATTCCCAGTCACTGCATGTTTCACTGTTGCCATCCCGTTCCTCCACTACCTCGAGCTCCCACTCTTCGCGGGGGAACCCCTTAATTTTACTCCACTGCGTCCCGCAGGGTGCTGGGTGGGACCCTGAAGGTCACCGCAGGTTGAATCCAAGTGTCCCCGTACTTCCGACCAGAGAAAAAGGCGACCGCTGAGCAGCCGACCTGTTCATCGACCGCTTCGCGGTCACGTTCAAAGCCGCAACGAAACGCCAATGCTCTGCCGCTGGCTGGTCTCACACAGCCGCACAGCAAATCCCGCGCCTGAAATGCGGGCGCGGAGCAGAGACTTCGCGCTCGATTTTTTGTTTAGAACCCGGGCTGGCTTCGTGGAGTCATTACGGACCTAATCCACATCCTCGACTCGGCCCGCCTGGCGCTACCACGTCCCCCGAATCTGGAATGGCAGTATCAATGGGTGTGAATTTCCTGTCAAGAGAAAAACGCAAAATGTGGTTGACGTTTTGGTACCACGTCTATTTGTAGTGGTGCCCTTTCTGGGCAACTACTTCGCTTGCAACGACTTTCGCGAGCTACCATCGCGCACTACACTGACAGCATCTAATCTAATATGAAGCGTGCGCCGCTCCTAATTTCAGTGATTTTTCTTTTCATTCTTCCCGCGCGGCTCTCTGCGCAAAAGCAAGTGGAGCCATCCACGCCCTCCTCCATGCACTCCGCGTATGGAGAAAAACTGCGGATTGAAGGCGTCCCCAACTCTGGAAAGATCAACGAGCATTTGTTTCGCGGCGCGCAGCCCAGAGATCCGGGGCTGCTCGAGCTGAAAAGACTAGGCATAACCACGATCGTCAATCTCCGGGAAGAAGACCCTTCCAAAATCAGCTGGGAAGAAAAAAGGGCAGAATCATTGGGGATTCGCTTCGTTCACATCGCAGTCAACGAGTGGTCTCCTCCGACCAACGAACAGGTCGCGCAGTTTCTCACCATTTTCCGCGATAATCCGCAGGAGAAGGTCTTCGTGCACTGTCACTTCGGCGAAGACCGCACGGGCGTCTTTGTCGCCAGCTACCGCATGGCTTTTGAAAAACTGCCGCCGGATCAAGCTCTGAAAGAGATGCGCTATTTTGGATACAACGGCCTCTGGCATCCCTCGATGACTGCCTTCGTCCGGGATTTCCCCGCGCGGCTGACGACGGCCCCGAATCTCGTTCCGTTCAAAAACAAGGATTGAAACTCGGCTTTTTCGCCCCGCACCGCGGCGCGGAAGTACTCGAGTACTCGGTACTCCTGCATTTTTTCTCTTAGAGAAATTCCAAGCCTCTTTCTTGGTCCCGGCAAGAAATTCCATTGTGCGCTTTGCTGCCTCCGAAAACCGAGGCCAGCCGACGGCGAGCGGCACGCTTTGTAAATTAGAACCTGCTTATCCAAACCTTTTGCCCTAGTACCTTCGTACTCTTCCCAGTAGCACGGTTGCTTCATTTAATAGAACAACCCCCTTCGATATTCTTCCTGCATCTCGGCAAGGTCATTCTGAGGGAAAGGCCACCATGCAAGTAGGCCGTTATCAGGTTATCGATGTAATCGGCGCCGGCGCGAACAGCAAAGTCGTGCGCGCGCACGATCCCATGATCGGCCGCATTGTCGCCATCAAGCTCTTTTCGCCAGCGCTCGCGCAGGGTGCGGGCCGCGACCGCTTCCTGCAAGAAGCGCGCGTTGTCGGCCAGCTCTCGCATCCCTGCGTGGTCACGCTGCACGACATGGGCATCGACGAGCCGACGCAAACGCCCTATCTCGTGATGGAGTTCATGGAAGGGCAGCCGCTCGACAAGATTCTCGCCAAAGGAAGTATCCCTCTGCCGCGTGCTTGCGCGTGGACCGGAGAGATCGCTTCGGCTCTTCACGTCGCTCACCGCAGAGGCGTGATTCATGGGGACATCAAGCCCGCCAACATTTTGATCCTCGATGATGGCCGTGTAAAACTCACGGACTTCGGCATGGCGCGCCTCGCCAGCCACGACAAAAAGGACACGCCCCTGCTTGGCACTCCGGCTTACTGGTGCCCCGAGCAGATTTTGGGAAGGCCGCAGGACGCGCGCTCTGACATCTTTTCGCTTGGCGTGGTTCTATATGAGATGGCCACCGGCAAGCGCCCGTTCGATTCCGATTCGCTGCAGGGGATTTGCACGCGAGTTCTTTCCTCGAAACCGCTACCGGTTTCACAGGTAAATCCTTCCGTGCCGACGGCATTCGACGCGATTGTTGCCAAGACTCTGGAAAAAGACCCCGCGCACCGTCATCAGTCCGCTGATCTCCTGGCCACCGAATTGTATCCGTTGGCCCGCCGCAAGATTGCGCCGCCGGTTCCACAGCACACTAGTTTTCGTGAGCGTGCCACTCGATTGCTGCGCTCCGCATGAGCCCTACTCTCCAAACTGGCCGCTACGAAATCATCGAGACTCTCGGGTGCGGCTGGACTAGCCGAGTCGACAAGGCACGCGATACCCTCATCGGCCGCACCGTCGCTTTGAAATCATTTCTACAGGGCTTTGGCAAGAACAGCGAACAGCAATTCCTTCGCGAAGCGCAGACGATTGGGCGTCTTTCTCATGGTTCGATCGCGCAACTCTACGACGTCAGCACGGACACCGGTGGCACGGCTTTTCTGGTAATGGAATTTGTTTCGGGAGAAAACCTGGAGCAAATGCTGGCGCAATCGCCGATACCTATTGCCAGCGCCGCCGTGTGGGGCGCCAATCTGGCATCCGCGCTCGCCTACGCTCATCGGGCGGGAATCATCCACGGCGACATTAAGCCCAGCAACATTCGCGTCACAGAAAATGACCAAGTGAAGCTCGTGGATTTCGGCGTCGCGCGATTCGCTTCCCAGGTTTCGGGGTCCGACCGCGTGCTTGGCACACCTGCTTATCTATCGCCTGAACAAATTGAAGGGCAGAAGCAGGACGGGCGATCCGATCTCTTTTCGCTAGGTGTCGTACTGTACGAAATGCTCACAGGGGTCCGGCCGTTTGCCGGCAATTCGCTCGGAGAAGTTTGCGCGGAAATTCTTACAGCGGACCCCATTCCGCCATCGAAGCGCAATCCGGCCGTTCCGGCTGCTTTCGACAGAATCATTGCGCGGTGCCTTGCGAAGAATCCGGAAGAGCGCTACCAGTCTGGCAACGATCTGGCACGCGCGCTTTTTCTGGTCGCTCGCGCCGGGGACAAGCTTTCTGTGCAGCCAAAACGTCCCTACTGGTTTATGCGCCCGGCGCATCCGCGCGATCTATTGGCCATTGCGTCGGCAGTACTGTTGCTTGCAGGCGCTGTGAGCGCCGCAGATTCTCTCCGCGATTGGATTCGGACTCAGTCCACTCCGGCCATCGCTTCCGTGGGCCCGAATTCCTCAAAAGACGCAGGGTTGGCGACGCATGCGCTGAATCCATCGAATCCGCAAAGTCCTGCCACGACCGAGAGTGTTCCACAGAAACCCGTCGGCAAATCCTCAACTCAGAAGCGCAGTTCCACGAACTCGGTGCCTCAGGCGCGCGAAGATTCGCCCCTCGACCCTCTTCTAGAGCGATCTCCGCTTCGATAGCCGTTCTGATTTATTCTGAATTGCAAATGCCTTCGATTTTTCTGGGGAAATAACAGAGTTCGGCGCTACTCGTAACGGAGCGCTTCGACAGGGTCCAGCTTCGCCGCTTTCATCGCCGGCCATACTCCAAAGATCAAGCCGATGCTCACGCTGACGATAATGCCTGTGGCCGCGGCCCATATCGGCACGCTGCCGGGCCACTTCAAGCCCAGGCGCACGAGAATCACTAAGCCATTCACCAAGACGAGCGCAATGACTCCACCTGCTCCAGTGAGCGTCATGGCCTCGAGCAAGAATTGCCAGGTGATGTCTTTGCTCTTGGCGCCGATGGCTTTGCGGATGCCGATCTCGCGGGTCCGCTCCGTCACGCTAACGAGCATAATGTTCATCACACCTACACCACCGATCAGCAGGCCGATGCCGCTGAGGACGACGGTGGCGAGAGCAACCATGCCGAGAATGCTGTGGAACTGCTCGATCTCTTGCTGCGAGGTGTTGATCGAGAAATTGTTTCTGGCTTCATAGGGAACGTTACGGCGACGGCGGAGCACTTCTGTGGCCTGGTCCACGGCCTGATCCAATTGATTCGGGTAGGCTTGAAAGCGGATTTGGTTTTCGTAGGCGCCTGGGTAAATCTTGTGAAAGGTATTGTAGGGAATCAGCACGCGCTTGTCTTCGTCGTCGGCGCCGAACATGCCTTTGGGCTTTTCGACCACGCCGATCACGCGAAACGGCGAGCCATCGATCATGACGTCTTTTCCGACGGGCGAGCCTTCGGGAAAGAGCACCGGGGCGGCGTTTTCGCCCAGCATCACAACTTTCTCGCGATGCAGGTCATCGCCTTCGCTGATGAAGCGGCCTTCGAGCGTCGAGGCGTTTGCGTAGACTTGGCCGAAATTCGGTTGAACGCCGCGGAAATCGATGGAAGTCACTTCGCCGGATTTTGTGCGGACCTTGTGGTCTTGCTCCCACCAGGTGAGAAAAACCGTGACATCTTTCACAGCGGGACAGCGCTCTTGAATGGCAACGGCATCTTCGAGCGTTAGGGGCTTGCGTTCACGCTCATCCTTGGGGCGGCGGCCGTTGTGCGGACCTTGTTCGAAGCGCGAGACAAAGGCAGTGTCCGCGCCGTACTGCTTGATGTTGTCCTGAACTTGCGCGTCGAAGCCGGTAATCAGCGCGGCCACCAACATGATCACGCTGACGCCGAGCACGACTCCAAACACGGTTAAAGTGCTGCGCAATTTGTGCGCGCGGAGCGTGTCCATAGCCTGCTTTAGATTTTCGCCGTGTTGCTGTGCCATTGTTTTTGGTTGACTCGGCAAAGCCGGAGTCAACGCTCCTCAGCCGTCCGCCCGCAGCGCTTCGATAGGATCAAGTTTTGCTGCGCGCATCGCGGGGTAAATTCCGAAGAAGAGGCCTACGGCCGTCGAAACACTGAGTGAGAGAATCACGGCAGCCATGGACGTGCGCATGGGAATCGACGTCGCGGCGCGCGCGGCGGCGACCACGACGTAGGCCAAACCAATTCCGATCATGCCGCCCGTGGCGGCTAACACCGCGGACTCCGTCACAAATTGAAGGATGATGTGTTTCCTTCTCGCGCCAAGAGAGCGTCGCAGACCGATCTCTCGCGTGCGCTCGGTGACGCTGGCAAGCATGATATTCATGATGACGATTCCGCCGACGACCAGGAAGACCGCCGTCAAGCCGACGGCGACCATGAAGATGTTTCCCGTCAACTGCTTCCAGAGGCCCATGATGGAGTCCGACCCGATGATTCCGAAGCCGTCGGGCGAATCCCAGGATTGATGGCGCCAGGCGCGCAGGAGCATGCGCGCTTCATCCTCAGAGGAGGACATCATTTCGGCATTGCCTGCCTGCATGAAGAGGGTGAGTGAATCCCTCTGATTGCCCCATTCCTTGGAGTACGTGCCGAGAGGAATGTACATGAAGCGGTCCTGAGACTGTCCGAAGGCGCTGCCGATGACCGCCGCGACGCCGACAACCGTGTAGCTGTGGGTGCCCGCGCGGATAGTTTTGCCAATGGGGTCGACGTTGTAGAAGAATTTTCTGACCAAATCCGCGCCAATGAAAGCCACTGGAGAATGATGCGTTTCATCCGCTTCGGTGAGGAATCGGCCTGAAGCCACGACTACGTTGCGAACATCGGAATAGTTTGGCGTAACTCCGTCGACGTTCACATCTTCGAGGAGTTCGTTTCCGGAGCGCACATCGGAGGAGGTGCCGAGCACGGCCGCGATCTGGCTCGTGGTGCGCATGCCCTCTTTAAGCTTGCCGAACTCGTCCTGGGTGATGAGCGGGCGCTTTTGAGCCTTTATCCATTCGTCGTTGCTGGTGATGATGCCGAAACGGGTTAAAACGTAGACGTTTGCGCCCAGATTGGCAACCTTGTCCGCGACGTAGAAAGTGAGGCCGTTGACGACGCTCATAACCACGACTAGGGTGGTTACGGCAAGAATAACGCCCAGTAAAGTCAAGAAACTACGCAACTTATGGGCACGCAGGGCGTCGAGGGATAGCTTGAAGGTCTCAACCACGGTGACGGCGGCACTGCGAAATTTCACCAAACTAAAGGGGACCCTGGCCGTTTGCGGGATGACCCGCCCGATACCGCTCAATCGTTCAATAGGAGCTACGCCCAAACAGGCCTCCGCATGCACAAGGTAATACGGGGAAGAGGGTTGATTCGTTCCCAGATATATAGACGGTGGAGGGGCCTGTTTGCTTTCATTAAATCTTGGCAACTATGCGTCGGCGTTGATTCTAATGAGTTTACAAATGCCTCGCTTGGGCTACGCAGAGGAGGGGCAGCGAGGAACTCTGAGCGCGACGGTCGATAGGATCAAAAGCGGCGGTTTGTCTTTATTTTCCGGAACTTACGTGGCTGTACAGAAGAGAGACGGCCATGTCTTAAAAGCAACAATTGTCCTTGAGCAAGAATCAGATTTAAGATTGTGTTGGCGGACTTTTTTCCGCTCGGCCGAATGCGCGCACGAACCCTCATTTTGGTCGCCGGACTGCTCCCGGCTTTCACAGGCATCTCTTTGGCTCAGGATGCCGCTGTGCCCGCGCCTCCACAGACGGAAGCAGAAAAGAAGGCTCTGCTGGACCTTGTTTTAATGAATGAAAAAAAGAGCGACGAGGCCATGAGTTTTTACGAGCGGGTCGAGCGCGTGGAGCTTCTTAAGAACATAGGCGATCCGCAGCCGGGAGATATCAAGGTATCCCGCGTCGTCCCGGCGGGGACGGGTGTGGACCATATCCCGATCGGCCCGGATGGCAAACCTGTGGACACTAACGCTTATCGCGCGGATTTAGTGAAGCTCGAGCATGCGCTGTCTTGGGCTGCGGACGATGGGCACGGTCAGCATGACGCCTACGATAAAATCGCCAAAAAACAAAAGGAACGCGACGATCTGATTGATGCCACGCGGACGGCTTTCCTCTACACCTTTGTATCCACGGAAACGCGGGCGGGCCGCGTGCTTTACAAATACAGCATGGAACCGAATCCGGCGTATAAAGCCACTTCGCGAACTACGTCTATCTTTGCGAAGGTGCGCGGGTTTGTGTGGATCGATCCAGAAGCGGGCCAGCTGGCGCGCGTGGAAGGCGAGGTTACTGGGGACATCACGGTCGGATTGTTCCTTGCGAAAGTTTATAAGGGCAGCCACTTCATGCAGGAGCGTTATGAGATGCTCCCTGGTTTATGGATGCCTTCGTTTTCTCAGTACGATTTCGACGGCCGAAAACTCTTCAGCACTATTTCCATCCACGAACGCACTTTTTATGGGCAATACCATCGAATTGGACCTCCCAAGGAAGCCCTGGCAATGATTCGTGCCGAATTAGGCAAGCCAGGCGGCGCAGTCGCAGATCGTTGAAACTTTGTCCCGTATACTGGGTTTAAGGTACTAGAACTAGCCTCGGCCCTCGGAAATATCGGAGGCTTTATGACCAGGTCATACCATTTTTGGAGTGCTCTCGCTTTCTACGGGGTGCTTAGTTGTTCGGCGTGTTTTGCGCAGAGTCCTGCGCCTTCGAACTCTCCGGGGGCAAGTCCGGCCCCGGCAACCTCGCCGACACAGCCGCCGGATGCAACTGCCCCTGCGGCGGCTGATGTGAAAAAGACCAAGAAAGTCTGGACGAATGAAGACGTCAATGGATTGACCGGCCCAGTTTCGGTCGTGGGAAATTCGAAAAATCTTGGTAAAGCGGGATCCGGCACAAAGGCGGACCCGCAATATATAGCGAACACGCGCAAGGAACTTGCAAAGCTGCGATCTCAATTGGATGACGCGAACAAGCAGCTTGCGGATCTTAAGGATTTCAGCGAAGGGAAGGCGCCAACCACTTCCAGCGGCTATCAGATCAATAAAGGCTACAACCGAGAGCCGGTGGATCAGCAAAT
>DATEWL010000289.1:0-2547 GCA_035258025.1 Candidatus Acidiferrum sp.
GAGCTTGTTATTCAGACGAGAAAGTTCGCGCGCCTGCTCCGTGGTCACCAAGTGGACGCGTTCCATGCACGTCGTAAGGTGTTCCGCGTCGCGCAAATCGCGCCGCAACCTCAGAAAATCCGTCGCGAAACGCAGCACGAAACCCTGCATTTCCTCCCGCGAATACTTGCGAATCTTTCGTGAAAGCTCTTCAATGGGCTTCAAGGAAAGCTGTTTCGCGGGGACGTGCTTCAAAACCTGTTCGACCTGTTTCATCTCGTCTTTCGAGACGAGCGCTTTGCGCAGTTGCTGCAAGTGGACCGGCGGGCAGTAGTCCTTGGCGATGGGTCGAATTTCGTAGCTGGCCAGCACGTGATAGAGCACATCGTGCTGCTCCAAGCGGTCAACCAGTTGCGCTAGCAGTCGCGCCTTTTCGGTCGTCTCGGTATCTCCGGCGGAAGCATCAAAAAGTCGCTTGGCGTTTTCGGGGTCGTTGAGGTAATCCCCGAGACGCCCTTTGTAGTCTTTGTTAAAAAAGTCGAGCTTCTGTTTTGCGGCATCGATCTGCGGGCCCATCTCCTCGAGTTTCACTTCCTGGTGCTTCAGCCGCATCTCGATGTCGCTCAGTGAAGCCTTCAAATCCGAGGGATCGGTGGAATTCAGAAATTTGTTGAAAAAGCTTTCGCCGCGATCCATCTTTTTGCGGATATTCTCCCGTTGTTCTTCCAGACTTGCGATTTCAGCCCGCATCCCTGCCGCTTGTTCGAGCAGCTCGTTGTGTGCCTGATTCGCTTCGGTGAACGCAGGGTCCTGTCCAATCGTAAGACCAGCTTCGCAAATGAATTCCTGAAAGAGCGCATCCATGGCCTCGAAACGGTCAGGGTCACGCGCATAATTTCCCAGCAGAACATAATGCTCCAGGAAAAAAACGTCGTCCTTTCCGCCATCGAGAAAAATCAGCCGATTCTTCAGCAGTTCGTAAAGCGGCGCAAAATCGTCTCCGAATAGCGCACGTCGCGTTTTGGCAATGACGCCGTCCTCAATGTCGGCCAACATCTGCGCCACTTGCTGCCCCACACCGCGGATAACTTTTCGCCGCGCCGATTGCAGCTCCGAGAGGCGCGCTTTGATTACGTGCGCTTGCTGGCTGCGCTCGAAATATTCGCCGCGCTGGCGGATCCATTCCTTCCCTTCCAGAATCAGGTTGGCGAATTGATTGGTCAATTCCTGGGTGATGAATTTCAGCAGGCCGAGGCGGAAAACGAGATCGATCTCGATATTTTTGTAATACTTGGCTTGCGTCAGTGCACTCTGAAGCAGGTCGGTCAGGAGTTTACGAAACGCGGTATTGTCCAGGCTCTTGGTGTTGCGCAGCTCGATGCCGGAAAAATACGTGGCGCTGGTACTCTGGCGAATCAGGTCAAACAAATAATCGCGCGCCGCCTGGACGAACTTAGGGCTAAGAAACACATCGTGATGGATATTGTCCACCCCGATCGACAACGACCCCATGGGGATCGTGACGTTATAGCTCTTAAGCTCGATCCGAGCTGCTTCTGCCACGCCTAGTGTGAGAGTCTCGTCCGCCATGCACACTCCGCCCGAAGGGGCTTCTATCAAGCTAGCAGCGCGCGCCAGCCGCCGCAACAAAACTGCCCGTGTCGGTAACGAGATAGTAAGGACCGCGCTGCAATCGCAATGAAACACAGGGGTTAGACGGCGTAGTGACCGGACAGAGTTAACGGGCTGTGATCATAGAAGAATGGGTTTCGGAATGCGGTTACAGAATGGAAATGCGTCGCGAGTCTCCGCCGTGATGTTCGAGCCGGATGCGAACCTGCAGCCAGGGCGACTGCAACGGAAACCGCTCCGACCATTCCAAAATTACGACGGCCGGTTTGGCAAACACATCTTCAAGACCGAGCGTCTCAAAATCATGGAAGCTCTCGATGCGGTACAGATCAGCGTGGTAAACCTTGGCAGTTTTTCCGTAGACGTGAACAAGCGTGAAAGTGGGACTCGTGACGTCGTCTTCGCTGGCAGCTCCCAAGCCCGCGACGATGCCTTTCGTCAGAGTAGTCTTCCCGCTGCCGAGATCGCCCGTGAGCAAAACAAGAACCGGCGCGACAAGCCGTTTCGCAAATTCCCGTCCCCAGTTCGTCGTCTCTTCCGAGGAATGGGTAATGATCTCTTCAGCCACCGAACTGAATCTCCCTGAGGAGCCATTCCCGGGCTTCGGGAATCGTCTGGGCAACTTCGTGCGCGAGGACGCCGGAAGGTTCCCCTTGGCGGGCCAGTATATCTGCTGCGATACCATGTAAATAAACGCCCAACGCCAGTACGCGCAACCAATCGTCGGTGCCGAATTGGGCGGCGAGCGCTGCGAGCAGTCCGGTGAGGACGTCTCCGGAGCCGCCTTTCGCAAGGCTCGGTCCGCCGCTCGTATTGACGAAAACGCGTCCATCCGGAGCAGCGAGAATCGTGTGGTAGCCCTTCAGAATGACGTGGGCTTTCCATTTCTTGGCCGCATCCGTCGCCGCTTTCAGGCGATCGCTTTGCACGTCGGAG
>DATEWL010000290.1:0-4660 GCA_035258025.1 Candidatus Acidiferrum sp.
AAGAGCCCCGCCGATCGGATGGAGGAACAGCAGGAGAATGATTTTTTGAACGGGACAACGCCGGCGCCGCCTGCGGGATCTCATCACCATTAGTTGTGGGCATTATCATGGGAACTTCAAAAACCGCACAGGCAGAGTGCCTGTGCTACCAAAGGCCGGTTGCGTTTCGCGTTATCGTGGAATAATGTCAGGAAAGGGTCGAGCCCGAGGAGAGATGGCTATGAAACTTAGGTTCGCGGTATTCCTTTTGGCGTTTGCGCTGATTGGCGGGAGCGCTTTCGCGCACGGTGACAAGAAACATGTTAGCGGCACGTTGCAGAAAATTACCGCAGACGCTGTCATCGTAAAAATTGCCGACGGAACGTCCGTCGAGGTGAAGCTCGTTCCTTCGACCGTCTATGTTCTTCATGTTGCAAACCAGCCTGGGGCGCCTTCCGACGCCAGCCAGGACAAACCCGCGAAACTCTCCGACCTCGCGGTCGGCGATCGCGTGCTCATTCATGCGACGCCAAAGGGCGACACGCTGGAGGCTGCGGAAGTGAGATTCTCTGCGCCTACGACTGCCGCGGCGAGCAAACCAAAATCCTGAGCGTCTCGCGGGATGTGCGCCCGCTCCTTTGTCCGCGATCATTCCTCAACGAGATGGCAGGAGTGCGTCTTCAGGACCAGCCAGACGTGGCGTCCCTCTGCCAGCTCAAGCGTCCTGACAGCACCTGGGGTGAGGTGCACGATAAAATTCACGCCGCAATCGACACGAGCGCGAACGAGCGTGCCGCGGGGTTCCATGGCCACTATTTTGCCTTCGATCAAGTTGCGGGCACTCAGATCGTGCGGTTGCGAGGTTGCGAGCAAAATATCTCCTGCGCGGATAGCCACGCGCACGCGGTCTCCTGCGGCCGCGTAACCCAACGGCACTTCGATTTCGCAACGGCTTTCGCTGAGACGCACGCGCATCACGCCGTCGGCTTCGCGCAAATCGACGACTGTTCCGCCTAGCAAATTCTCAAAACCAGCTGCTTGCGCCAGCCGCTTGTGTCGCGGCGCTTCCAGCACCTCCACGGGCGTTCCCGTGCTTATTACGCGTCCATGATCCATCGCGATCACGCGCTCGCCAAGCGCGTCCACTTCTTCGCGCGTATGCGTCACGTACAAAATCGGAATTCGCCGAGCGGCGTTCCAAGCGCGGAGGTCATCGACGATCGCCGCCTTCAGTTCCGCATCCAGTCCGGTCAGCGGCTCATCGAGCAACAAGACGCGGGGTTGCGTCACCAGTGAACGAGCTAACGCGATCCTTTGGCGCTCGCCGCCCGAGATTTCAGGCGGCTTGCGCGTGCGCAACTTTTCCACTCGGAAGGCTTTTAAGATTTCTTGTACGCGCGCGGCGCGCTGTTCGTGCGGCAAACCATCGAGGCCATAGGAGACGTTTTCTTCGGCGCTCAGGTGCGGGAAGAGTGCCAGCGTTTGAAAAACGTAGGCGATGCGCCGCGTCTGGGGCGAACGGTTCACGTCAGCTTGCGAATCGAACAAGATTTCCTCGCCGGCGGCTATGCGTCCCGCGTCAGGACGCACCAGTCCCGCGATGCAATCCAGCAGGGTGGATTTTCCCGCTCCGGAAGGACCAAAGAGAATGCTGATGCCTGGGGGAACTTGAAGGGAAACGTCCAGTAGGAAAGGAGCAGACTCGGCGCTGGAGCGTTGCAGCTGCACGCCTGCCGTAAGCGTGGATGCGTTTACTTCGCCGCCCACGGTGTCCACAGACGGCGTCCGATTTGGCGTCCTACTTGCCGATTGACGGCGTACACCAACGACAAAACCGCGAACGAGATGGACAGCAGCACGAGCGCCATGCGATTCGCAGCGGAGTACTCGAGCGATTGGACGTGATCGTAGATGTCGATCGAGACCGTGCGCGTGACGCCTGCAAGATTGCCGCCGACCATGAGCACGACGCCGAACTCGCCCATGGTGTGGGCAAAGCTGAGCACCACTGCCGTCAAGACGCCGGGAATGGAGAGCGGCAGGATGACGCGCCAAAATGTTCGAAGGCGTCCGGCACCGAGCACGGCGGAAGCGTCGAGGAGTTTACGGTCCACGGATTCGAACGAAGCGATGAGCGGCTGCACTGCAAATGGCAGACTATAGAGTACCGACGCGAGGACTAGTCCCTCGAATGTGAACGCCAAGCCGTGCCCGAAAAACGCCTGCCACAATTTTCCCAGCGGACCGCGCGGACCCATGGCGACCAGCACGTAAAATCCAAGAACCGTCGGCGGTAACACCAACGGTAACGCCACGACCGCTTCCAGCAAGAACTTGCCGCGCCAATTCGAATACGCCAGCCAATAGGCGAGCGGCAGGCCGCCCGCCAGAAGAATGGCGGAAACGCAGAGCGCGAGCCGAAGGGAGAGTAAGAGAGCGTCCATGTTCAGTTTTTCGGCACGCCAGATGGGGCCGCCGACGGAAGCGTGAACCCGTATTGCGCGAATGTCTGGCGGCCCTCAGCGCTCATCGCAAATCGCAGAAAGACGTGCGCGCTTTCTTTATTCTTGGCGTCCTTGAGCACAACGGCGGCTTGCTCGATGGGCGGGTGCATGTCCGCAGGAATTTCCCAGCGCTTGCCGTCTTTCATGCCAGGCGAAACGGCCAGCGACATCGCGACAATGCCTGCCTGCGCGTTTCCGGATTGCACAAACTGGGCTGCCTGCGAAATGTTTTCTCCGAAAACCAGCTTGGGTTTCACTTGCTCGTAGATGCCGGCTTTTTGAAGTGCTGCGACTGCCGCGCGGCCGTACGGGGCGTGCTCCGGGTTGGCGATGGCAATTTTTTGCACGCTCGCGTCCAGCAGCGCCTTCCATCCGAGGCTCCCTACATCCACCTTTGCATCCGCGGGCGTCCAGATTGCGATGCGGCCGACTGCATATTGGTAGAGAGTGCCAGGTTCGGCGAGGCCTGCAGCTTCCAGTTTTCTGGGATAGTCGATGTCCGCCGAAAAGAACAGATCGAACGGCGCGCCGTTTTGCAGTTGCGAGAAGAAGTTTCCGCTTGAGCCGTAGGTGACGTCCACTTTCGTTCCCGTGTGCTTCTCGAATTGAGCCGCGACATCCTGCATGGCAAATTCTAAGTCGGCGGCGGCGGCCACGCGGACTTCTTGGGCGCGCGTGGCACCGGTCATGCACAACGCCATTATCACAATCGCCAAAAGAGCCCGGCGCGTTAACATGCCTGTTCTCTGCAAATCGCGAGTCACCAGTCGCAAGTCACTTAACACTACTCACGCGTCAGCGCATCTTCAAACGCGCAAAATCATTACTTCGGTGGACTTAATCAGCGCTGCCGCTCGCTCTCCCGGCTTAAGCCTCATCTCTTTCGCCGCATCTGCGGTGATGATGGCGGTGATGTGCTGCTCGCCGATGGCCATGGTTACTTGCGCCAGCAAGCCGCTGTACTTCAAGGAAATCACGCGCCCGATTAGCTGATTGCGGCCGCTGATTTTGCGGAAATTGCCACGGCGGGAGGCGATATCTCCGCGGTCCAGCTTTTTTGGAATCATGCGGTCGATTTCGCTCTCTGGGATGCGGTGATGTCCGCCAGGAGTCTTCACAGTTTTGATTTTCCCGCGATAGATCCATTGTTTCAGCGTGGGGTAGCTGATTCCCAGGATCCTCGACGCTTCTCGCGGCGGTAATAGTGCGGCTCGGTACATCAAGCTCTCCTCAACCACGGTTCCGTTTCCTGTAAATGGAAACCGCTATTGTAGTACGTTTTTATGCGTTTCTATCCGTTATTTTTTACCAGGTCCTTGCACTCCGCCCCCTTATCGCTTCGGCAACTATCATTGAATTGCCGCACTGGAGTTCCCCGGCGTCGCGTAAAGTAACAAAAGAAAGAATGCTGGAATGCGAGTTGGGAGCCACTCATGTCTCTCGTCACCACCAAACTGACCACTGAGGACGTTCGTAAGGCCGTCGAACTTTTTTGGACTACGTTTCTGGCCAAATCAGAGGAAGAACTGAACAATTTTTACGCGCCCGGCAGCACCGTTTTTCAAGTTGCCATGGGCCGCAGCGAACCAGGCCGCCTGGGCGCGATGCGCCGTTCGCGCGAATACTTCCATCCGGAAACGCGCATGGAGCTAAAACTGAGCCCGATCGACATTGTTTTGTGCGGCAACGATGCGGGCGTTGCCAGCTACACTTTCCAATTCCAAGCGAGCGGCCGGGACGTGGGCGGCAAACGCATGGCGGAGAAATTGGAAACCGTGCGGGCGACACACGTCATGCACCGCGACGCCTCCGGCAAACTGCGCATCGCGCACGAACATTTCTCGGTGCCAGTGGCTTAGTGCTGTCTGTTGTTGTGAAAGCTAGAGCCGATCCATAAGATCCAGGTACCTCTCGCGACTGATTTGGGCGGTCCTCAGTACGTTCTTTATGATGAATACCGGGAGTGCATCATAACGCGGCACGACAATTGGCCGCAGGATTCCGCTCTTAGTGAAGATCATGTGGTCTCCACGCTCGCGCACGAATGTGAACCCTTCCGTCTCAAGAACGCGGACCAACTTGCGATAGTGGATGGGGACGATTCTTGACATCAAACAACCCGCTAGGCGGCGGGAAGGGCGAGCTTCATTTTTTCGCGAGCCAGAACTGGCCGCGGC
>DATEWL010000291.1:0-2808 GCA_035258025.1 Candidatus Acidiferrum sp.
CCGCCTCTCACCTTTGGTGCAGTCCATACCTATCCGCTCTCTTCCCGCAAGAGCAAAGTAAGCGTCCGCGATTTCGCCAAGCCATCAGGCGGGAACGCTTCCTTCGCAAAATTCCTCGATTCACTCCCAAACTTTCTCGCCGCGAACGATTTGCATAATCTTCTCGCCGCCATGCATCGCGCCCGCAAACAGCGCGCCCCCATTCTTTGGGGCATCGGCGGCCACGTAATCAAAGTCGGCCTCGGTCCCGTACTGATCGATCTAATGAAACGCGGTTTCGTCTCTAGCATCGCCATGAACGGAGCTGCGCTGGTTCACGATTTCGAGATCGCTCTCGCCGGCAACACCTCCGAAGACGTCGAAGCCGGGCTTGGTGCTGGCCAGTTTGGCATGGCCAGCGAAACCGGCGAGTACATCAATGAATTCTCGAAGCTCGCCGCTCGTCTCCACATCGGCTATGGCGAAGCTGCCGGCCAATTCCTCACCAGCGGCATCCTCAACGTAAAATACGCTGCCTCAAGTGTCCTCGTCGCCGCCTACAAGCAACGCATCCCCGTCACCATTCATCTCGCCATCGGGGCCGACATTCCTCACATGCATCCGGCTGCCGATGGGCCTTGCCTCGGCGCTGCCACCTTCCTCGATTTCCGCCTCTTCTGTGCTCTTGTAAAACAAATGCACCCCGGCGGCATCTATTTGAATTGGGGATCGGCCGTGCTTCTTCCGGAAGTTTTCCTGAAAGCTGTGAGCGTAGCCCGCAATCTTGGCGCGCCCTTGCAACCAATCACGACGGCCAACTTCGACTTTATCCAGCACTATCGTCCGTTGCAGAATGTAGTAAAGCGTCCCACCGTATCCGAACGCGGAGGCCGCAAGTCAGAATCGCGCGGCTACGCCATCACAGGCCATCACGAACTGCTCATGCCTTTGGTCGCTGCCGCGCTGGTCGCAGGCTGGCCAAAAACACCTCGTCAAGGCAAGCGCAAACGATGAGCCTCTTCGACGAAAACTCTCTTCTTCCGCCGGATCAGGAGCCGCCCTCGCAATCCCCCGGGGAACCCGGCTCAGGCACGGCTCAACCGTCCACAACTCCTGCAGAACTCCCACTCGCTGGCGATCCCATCAGCCTTGCAGCCACTGTTCCTGCGCCCGTCCCTTCTCGCGAGCCTTCTCTTCCCGAAGACTTGCGCATCTCCTGGTCTTGGCTGCATTTTGCCGTGTTTCTCTCCTTCATAGTGGTCAGTTTTTTCATTGTTCAGTTAAGTTTCGCGGTTTATTACGCGGCCCCTCTTAGCCATCTCTCGAACAAAAAGGACTTCGAGCGGTTTGCCCTTTCAAAGCCCGGATTCGCCGTTGGCAGCATGGTTCTTTTGTATGCTTTGGTCTTGCTGTTTCTCTACGTCAGCCTTTCGGTTCTTCCCGGCTTGCCCTTCTGGCGTACTCTCGGCTGGAGAAAGATCACGCGCCCCAACGGTGGCCGCCCGCGCAGCCCGTGGCTCTTTTACTTTGCGGGCTGCGGGCTTTCCCTTGCGGTACTCGTCACTACGTATAAAATGCAGCCGCCTGAGGATGTGCCCATCGAAGAACTTTTCCGTTACAAAAACACTGCGATGCTGTTCATGGCCATGGCCGTCTTGGTCGCTCCGCTCGTTGAAGAAACCGTATTTCGCGGCTATCTCTATCCGCTGTTTGCGAAATCTTTCGGCGTAGCCAACAGTGTAATCATCACCGGCATCCTCTTCGGATTGATGCACGGCGCCCAGCTCGGCTGGACCTGGAGCCTCGTTTCCGTTCTCATCGCGGTCGGTGTCGTCTTTACATTTGTTCGCGCACGCACCGGTTCTGTCTTCGCCAGTTTTCTGCTTCACCTTGGCTACAATTCCATGATCGCCCTGATCACCATCCTTGGAACGCAAGGATTCACGAAAATGACCCCCACCCACTGACCGATTCGTCTTCTTCGCTCTCGTTCGCTACAATGTTTTGTTCCGAGGAATCGCTAAAATGTACGTAGCCCAACCCATCGAATGGACCGACCGCGGCGTGGTCATGCTTGACCAACGCCTCCTTCCCGGAGAAGAAGTCAGCTACACCTACACCAATTACCGCGAAGTCGCCAAAGCCATCCGCGACATGGTCATTCGAGGAGCACCCGCTATCGGGGTTGCCGCAGCCATGGGAGCCGCGCTGGGCGTTCTTCATTCCCCGGCAATTTCCGTCGAATCCTTGCGTACGGAGTTTGCGGAGGTCTGCGACGCGCTTGCGAAAACCCGCCCCACCGCTGTCGACCTCTTCTGGGCCATCGAGCGCATGAAGCGCCGCTTTGCCGAACTCACAGCGCAGACCTCTGACCTCTCGAAAATTCGCCAAGGAATGGTGGAAGAAGCCCGCCAAGTTCATTTAGAAAAGAAAGCCACCGACGAAGCCATCGGTCGGTTCGGCGCGGAGTTCATGCCCACTGACGGCCAGGTCATGACGCAGTGCAACGCCGGCGCTCTAGCCACCGCCGGAATCGGCACCGCGCTAGGCGTAATCCGAGTGGCGTACGAACAAGGCAAAAAACTCCACATCCTCGTGCCCGAAACGCGTCCCTATTTGCAGGGTGCGCGCCTCACCGCCTGGGAGCTCCACAAGGGCGGCATTCCTCTCACGCTAATCACCGACAACATGGTCGGCCACTTTCTGAAGACCGGCAAGGTCGGCGCCATCGTTACCGGCGCGGACCGCATCGCCGCTAACGGAGACACTGCCAACAAAATCGGCACCTACCAGATCGCCGTTCTCGCCAAAGAAAACAACGTGCCGTTT
>DATEWL010000292.1:0-3083 GCA_035258025.1 Candidatus Acidiferrum sp.
CGATATCCATTTTCTCCGGCTGTTTGACGGGGGAGGGAACTCCCGCGTAATACCGGACTGGACGCTCGCAAGAGTACAAATCGAGAATTTGCCGCAACGCCACGTTCAACGACCGAATTCCGCCGCCCACCGGCGTCGTCAGCGGCCCTTTGATAGCCACGCGAAAATCGCGAATAGCGTCGACGGTCTCATTCGGTAACCATTCTTTGTATGCGTTGAAGGCCTTTTCCCCCGCAAATACCTCAAACCAAGCCACACTTCGCTTCCCGCCATAGGCGTGCTCCACAGCCGCATCAAAAACACGCCTCGAAGCCTTCCAAATATCGCGCCCCGTGCCGTCGCCCTCAATGAACGGAATGATCGGCCTGTCCGGAACCTGTAATTCGCCGCCGCTATAACCGATTCCCTTGCCCTCAACAGGAATAGCCTGACCGTTGTACGAACTCTTCATGAATGCAAATCCTCCCTGGATTTTCGAGCGTTTCCTGTTGGAAAGCCGTGCCGTTATTCGACAAACTCGCTGATTTCCGCACGTCTTCGCGAACCAGAAAACATACCACAATGCGCGCGAACTTCGAAATGAGCCAATCTGTGCAATCAAAAGCCCCGAAGAAAGACCCATCCGTGCCAACCTGAAATGTTTTCGTGTTATATGCTTATCTAACGAGGCTGCTCGGAGGTCCACAGCGCGCAGCAAGGAGATACCGAGATGATGCTTGATTGGAATGAGTACCAGAAAGAGCTCGGAGCGAGAATTGGCGAGCTGGCAAAGCTCAGCCCAGACACGGTCCGTGGTTATCAAACGCTAAGCGCCGCCAACTCCAAGACCGGTAAGTTGGACGAAAAGACCCGCCAGCTGATTTCGCTGGCTGTCGCTGTGACAACGCGTTGCGACGGCTGCATCACGTTCCACTCAGAAGCGGTGCTCAAAGCAGGAGCGACAAAGGAAGAAATTTCCGAAGCCTTGGGCGTAGCCGTGGCCATGAACGCCGGCGCTGCACTCGTCTACTCGACACGCGTGCTGGATGCCGTCGCCGCGCATACCGCGAAGGCACAGGGCGCCTAATCCGAGCGACGAGGCTGTCGCGAAGCTCTACTTCTTTTTCTTTGCTTTCGAGGATTTCAGCGCTTTCGGCGACTTTGGCCGAATCACGTCCCCAGCCCGCGTCCTGCTGGCTTGGGGAGCGCCCTGCGTGGCAACGACGTGCTTCGTCAAGTCCACGGCAAATGCATCCATGCTCGAAGTTTTATCGGTAGTTTCGTCGACGCCCAACGACTCGCAAAGAATCGAATTTTTGTCTACGGTCAGGCGCAAAAAGCCGTACAACGTATTGTTGTAAACATTCAGAGTCAGTTGATTCCCTTTCCCATCGTTGCCTGGAATGCCAGGCTGCGGATTCAAACCGTTTTTTCCCTTGCGCGGATTGCTGAGATTCAAGTAGCCGCCGTTCCCCGCGACCACATAAGGGATTTGCCTGCCGTCGGCCGTCATCGTGCGCGTATATCTTTCATAAAGGTGCGCATGGCCGGAAAGCACCATGTCTGGCCAAATCTTTGCTGCTAAGCACGCGGCGTCAATCTGCGCGAGCATCGCCGGGCTTGGGAAATGCGAACTGCTGATTGTAAATGGAGGATGATGTACCGCGAGAACTAGCGCAAAGGGAGCGGCTCCGTTTTGAGCGCGCTGAGCGGCCGCTGCTGCCAGTTGGCTTTGGAGAAATTGTATCTGCGCCGTTCCGGTCGTCGCGTCGCTGATGATTCCCGTGCTCTCGCCCGTATTCGAATAAAGCCCGATGATCTTCAAAAACGGGGCGTTCAAAGTGAAGTAAACGCCAGGCTGCGTCATCGTGGTGCGCGCAAAACCTTTCGCCGAAGGATCGTTCGTGGGAGCTTTTGAGCAAAAGTTTTCGTAAAAAGGTGCGAGGGAGAATGCTACTGGCTCGCTTTTGAACAATACGCCATCATGATTTCCAGGTATGGCGAAGATGGGCCCGGCGTAGTCCCGGTAAGGATCGTAAAACTGGTCGTAATAATAGCGTTCCTGCCCAAAATAATAGACCACGTCCCCAAGGTGATAGAAAAAAGCAGGCCGTCCATCTGCGTACTTTTCCGTGCCAATGTCTCCTGCCATGGCGTCCGCGACTGCAAACTGATGCGAGGGCTCTTTGATGCCGCCAGTATCACCCGCCGAATGAAAGACGATCTTGCCGGCAGCCTGAATTTGCTGATTCGCGCTCACCCCGATTACGTCACTTAGCGATATAACTGGCGGCGTTCTCCAAGGCGCCGGAATGGCTTCAATGACCTGTGTCGCCACGATTTTGGAGTCCGCAGCGACGTCTTGCGGATTGAACTCGTCGTAATTATCGGGAGAGGGCTGGGGATTTGCAAAAGCAAAGCCGGGACTGGCCATGGTATTTCCTCCGAGCAGGTGTTCTGAGGGCAGTTACGGGTTGGGATAATGTATCACCGGGTTGATTGCAGGGCCATGCATAAGCAATGGGGCGCCAGTGCATCTGCCAAACAAAAACACCCGTACCCGAAGCCAGGGCGTTCAAGTCTCCTGCAGTCAGCCATTTTGCGGTTCAGATGCCAAGCTGACCAAATGCGGCAATTCCAGCCACTGGGCGCTTTAGAACATATTCCAAAGGAATTGGTTATAAACCTCGTGGTGATACTGCACTTCGGGCGCTTTCACAAATGTGCCCAATAGCCGCGAGCAGCGATCCGCCGAAGCCTGCTTCAAGTCCGCGTAGCGCCCTTTCACATCCGCGGCGAGTAGTTTTGTCGTCCACTCGGACTTCTTGAAGTCCTCCAGGGCGGTGTAAATATTGTCCGGCAGATAGCGTTCGGCTTGCCTCAAATTTTTGATCTTCGCGGTTTCTCCATCGAGTCCCGTCTTGAAAATGGAATACATCACCAGATACGGATTCGCGTCTGGCGCCACCGAGCGCACCTCGACGCGCATGCTCTTTTCGTTGCCGATCGGGATGCGGATCATCGAGCCGCGGTCCACTGGCGATGCCTTAATCTGATTAGGCGCCTCAAAGTGCGGGTCCAGGCGCCGGTACGCATTGACGCTG
>DATEWL010000293.1:0-4992 GCA_035258025.1 Candidatus Acidiferrum sp.
ATTGAGGCGGACTTTGGCAGAAGTGTAAGGCATAGGCAGATGAATGATGGCGGCATCTTTTTCCAGGCGCCGCCAGTGGCGCTCGTAAGCGAAAGCCTCCCCGTGAAAGATGCGCAGCGTGGTAAACAGGCCCCAGCCGCAGATCAGGCCGGCCTGGCCGGGCGAAAGCCTAACCTTTTCAATGGCTAGCAGGCTTTCGTTGTGGAAGACCTTACTGTGAATCACGCGCGCTCCTCGACATCCGTCAAGTGGGCTGTAGCAGCCAATGGAGGCTATTGTATCCGAATTGGAATAGGGGGCATACGGGCCAATGGCCAGTTATATAAATATAAGAAAATAAGCCGCTTACATTTGAATCAGGCAGGATAGAGTTCATGGCAGTGAGGATTGACTTATGGCCTGGCTGCCGAAGTTGCAGGCGATGGAGAGGGGGGAATCGCCACGGTGGATGAGCAGGCGGCGGACAAGATCAGTTTCTGCCCTTCATAGATGCGATTGGGGTCGCTAATGAACAGGTTGGCAGCGGCCAGGCAGGACCAAGCGGAGGAGCGGCCCAGATTAGCCTTTGCCAGAGCCCATAGGGTGTCGCCCTTGCGGACTGTAATCATTGCAGCGGCTCTGCTCTTGCCGCTGCGGTTCACCAACCCAGAAGCAGCGAAGACGGGAAGATTGAGTTGGGCGCCGGAGCGGATCTGGTTGGGGTCGGCGATACTGGGATTGACCGCAAGTAATTCCGGCCAGCGATTGCCATGGCCGAGAGTTTGTTGCGCCAGCTTCCAGAGGGAATCGCCGTGTTGCACGGTTACGACTTTCTGCGTCGCAGTCGTAACGGCAATGGGAGCGGGGTTCGGTTGCGTCGGTGGAACCGTAGAGATAGGCGTTGCGGGCTGCGCGACCTTGGCAGGAACAGACAGTTGCAGCGGTTGGATCCAGATATTAGGAGACGTTGGCCGGGAAGAAATTTTTGGTTGCGCCGGTGCTCTCATCCGACCATGAGCCCGAAGGGCCGGACGAACTTCCTTACCAAAGTCGGGGCGAATACTCGGACGCACGATTCGCAGAACATCTTCGCGAACTTTAGATTGAACGTCGTTATTAACCTTGGGACGAATTGTTGGGCGAATATTTTCACGAACGGATGCTTGGGCTTCCGAGCGAATTTCGGGACGGACATCGTCAGGAACACTCGGACGAATTTCAGGACGGGCAACTTCGGGTCGTCGAACCTCGGGACGAACGGGAACGGCGGAAAAAGGATCGCGGCGAAAAACATTCGAGGGCATTTTGGTCGAAGGAGTTTTGGAACGAAGAACCGGTTGAGCTGGAGGACGAACTGCGGGATGCTGCGGCAAAATCGGAGAGGCGAGCGCGGGAGTCTCGAAAGGAAGATGAAACGGTTCGGACTGTTTTGGTTTCAGCGCTTGCAATTCTTTTTGCTTGCGAAGTTGACGCGCGACTTCGCCGAGAGGAGTTCCGGGAGTTTGTGAATTTGCGTCGAGAGCTGCCGCCGGATTTTGCGGAGCGGCGCGTGAACAATTATTTTTCTGCGCGCATTCGTTTTTCTTCGCTTCGATTTGCGCGCGATCTTCTGGAGTCAAGATGTGGGGATGCTTGAGATCTTCTTCGGTGTAAACGTGCTTGGCGCTCTTCTGCTGTTCCTGTTTGCGGGCGCGTTCCTGGCGGGCGGCTTCGGCGACGCTTTGATCTTGTTGGTCTTGCGCGCGACAAACGTCGGCGCCGAAAGTCGCGAAGCTCAAAAAAAGAATGGCAGGTGCGGCGAAATGGACGGGACGCGAGATTCTCCCTGCGCCTGTGCTACGCGGCTGGAGAGACATGGGGCCGTTTAGGTCAGTCAGCAGCATGGCAAACCAACTACGGGGGGACTCCGCGTGAAGAGAATTGTAGCGGAACCAGGGCCAAAGGGAAAAATTTTCCTTCTTGTGTGTTCCTGGGCGTAAACCCTTGGAGATACACGATTTTGGCGGGACGAAGAGGGCAGTTTGGCGTACTATCTGTGCTCTTCTTTTGACACAGAGAGGTCGGTGGATCCGAAAATGAAAAAAGAGACGAAAAACGAAATTCGCGCTGCGGAGATGGCCGCGGCGAAATCTGTGAAGGACCCACGCGGGAACCGCGTCGCCGGAACTCCCGGGCGGCGTCGATTCTTGCAAGCCGGCCTGCTCGGAGGAGTCGCGGCTGCGGCCGGTCCTGTTTTGCAGCCGGTATTGCGGGCGCCGCGCGGAAACGCGTCTGCAGCCGAGGCTGCAGATGTTCCGGAGTTTGAGTTGGACGAGATTACGATTGGCGAATTGCAAGATGGGATGAAGTCCGGCAAATACAGCGCGCGATCGATCGCGGAAAAGTATCTGGCTCGCATTGCGGCTGTCGACAAGAGCGGCCCGGCTGTGAATAGCGTCATCGAAACAAATCCGGACGCGCTGGAAATTGCGGAGGCGTTGGACAAGGAGCGTAGAGAAAAGGGGCCGCGCGGGCCGCTGCACGGAATTCCTGTCCTGATCAAAGACAACATTGCGACGGCGGATCGCATGCAAACCACGGCGGGATCGCTGGCGCTCGTGGGATCGAAGCCCCCTGCCGAGGCGTTCATCGCGCGGAAGTTGCGCGCGGCTGGCGCCGTCATCTTGGGAAAAACAAATTTGAGCGAGTGGGCGAATATCCGGTCGAACCACTCGATCAGTGGATGGAGCGGGCGCGGCGGACAGACGAAGAATCCGTATGCGCTGGACCGGAACCCGTGCGGGTCGAGTTCGGGAACTGGCGCGGGAATTTCGGCGAACTTCGCGGCGATCGGAATCGGAACGGAGACGGACGGATCGATTGTGTGCCCGTCTTCGGCGAACGGACTCGCGGGTATAAAGCCGACGGTCGGGCTGGTGAGCCGCAGCCATATTATTCCGATTTCGCACACCCAGGATACGGCTGGACCGATGTGCCGCACCGTGTGGGATGCGGCCATTTTGCTGGGTGCATTGACGGGCGTGGACCCCGATGACAGTGCGACGGCGGCGAGCAGCGGAAAATCGTTCAAGGATTACACACAGTTCTTGAATGCGGACGGCTTGAAAGGCGCGCGGATTGGGGTGCTGCGGAAAGCGTTTGGGTTCAATCCTGCGGTGGACAAACTGATGGAGGCGTCCCTCGAGGTTATGAAGAAGCAAGGGGCGACCTTGGTGGACCCGGTGGAGATTGAGACTTCTGGCAAGTTTGGAGAGACGGAATTTCTCGGGTTCATGTACGAGTTGAAGGCAGACTTGAATGCCTACCTGGCTTGGCTCGGTCCGAACACCTCGATGAAAACCTTGAAGGACATCATCGAGTTTAACGAAAAGAATGCGGCGAAGGAGATGCCGTATTTTGGGCAAGAGAATTTTGTGAAGGCTGAAGAAAAAGGGCCGCTCACGACAAAGGAATATGTCGAAGCGATTGCGAAGAATCATGAACTGGCGGGCAAAGAGGGCATCGACAAGACGATGGACAAGAACAAACTCGATGCGATTGTTGCGCCGACCGGAGGTCCGGCGTGGCTTACGGACATCGTAAATGGCGACTCGTTTGGCGGAGGCAGTTCGGAGTTTGCGGCCGCGGCGGGTTATCCCAACATCAATGTTACAGCGGGGTTTGATTTTGAGTTGCCGGTGGGAATTTCGTTTTTTGGGCGTGCGTGGAGCGAGCCGGTTTTGATCAAGCTGGCGTACAGCTTTGAGCAGGCGACGAAGTTCCGCAAGGCTCCGCGATTTTTGGCGCACGTCCAAGCATAGGCGGACGAGCCCGGATGGGAAGGGCGGTGGCCACTGACAGCTTCCGGCGGCATTAGCGCCTGTCCGACGGCGCAAACTGCTACGGCCAGATGACCTCGGGGTTTGCTCCGATTTTGCTTGGGTCAGAAGGCTTCGGTTCTGCTGACAGCCGGAGCTGGGCTTGGAGGGCGAGAGTCCCTCAACTGATGCAAGATTGGGGTGGTCACCAGGGTGGTGACGACGGCCATGATGACGAACATCGTAAAGAGCACCGGCGAAAGGACGCCAAGGTCCAGGCCCACATTGAGGACAATAAGCTCCATCAAGCCACGAGTGTTCATCAAGACGCCTAGCGATGCAGCTTCGCGCCAATCCGACCCTGTCCATCGGGCAGCGAGAAAACTGCCCCCGAATTTGCCGAGCGACGCCACACCAATAATCAAAATACAAGCCATCCAATCGCCAATTCCATGCAACAGACCGATCTGAGTTCGCATGCCTGTGAAGGCGAAAAACACCGGCAATAGGAGTACCACCACTAGATCTTCACACCTCGCCCGAATATCGCGCGCTAATACAGAATCGTGGGGAACAACGGTTCCTAGCAGAAAAGCTCCGAAAAGCGCATGAACACCGATTCGCTCTGTCACCAATGCCGACAGAAGCAAGGCGGCGCAGACCACGGCGAACATGTCTTGCGTGGTGCGGCCTTTCGCCATCTGCCGCCCCACGAGCCACAACGCACCTCGCTTGGCAATCAGCAAGACGAAGGCGATGAACCCAATCGTCGTGATCAAGATGAATAAAAGGCTTCCGGCCCGCGCATGGGCGACGCCAATGGAGAAAGCCAGCAGGCACCATGCGGTGACGTCGTCGATTGCAGCGCACGCCAGGGCAAGCACTCCCAGGCGCGTCTTCTGCATACCGCGATCCGTAAGAATGCGTGCTAAAACCGGGAAAGCAGTTATAGACATCGCTACCCCGATGAAAAGAGCGAATGTGGTGAACGAGAATACCCCGGTCGAATACAGGGGATATAGCCAGAGTGCGAATGCCGCTCCTAGCAAAAAGGGGACGACGATGCTGGCATGAGAGATGGCAATGGCAGCTTGGGTGCGCTTTTGCAAGAGATCAGTATCCAGATCGAGGCCGACCAGGAACATGTAGAGCACCACCCCGACCTGAGCGATCACCGCAAGATACGGCGCGGTATTCACGGGGAGGATTTGAGAAG
>DATEWL010000294.1:0-6008 GCA_035258025.1 Candidatus Acidiferrum sp.
GATCCTTGCGCACGGCCGGCCATTATCGTCCCATTTGCCGCACGCACACCACCCACTTCACTGATTTTCATCTATGGAGTGCGCCAGCCCAGCTGGGGCTTTCACCTTGCAGGAACCTGCCTCTTTTTCACCCCAGCCATCGGGCGAACGTCGCGCTTGATCTTCTCCTCCGCGTGCCGCTTAGAAATGGACAGATCGTAGTGCGCTTGGAGATTTATCCAGAACTCGGGAGTGGTACCGAAGTATCGCGCCAGTCGCAGGGCCATCTCCGAGGAGATGCCGCGCTCCTCCTTCACTATTTCATACACGGTCGGAGGAGGCACGCGCAGCGCCAACGCCAGCTTATTAGCGTTCAATCCGAACGGGACCACAAACTCCTCGCGAAGGATCTCCCCAGGATGAATTGGCTTTAGTTTAGTCATGTTTCCTCTCAGTGATAATCCACAATCTCTACCTCGTACGCGTCTCCCTCTCGCCACTCGAAACACACGCGATACTGGTCGTTGATCCGAATCGAATGCTGATGCTTACGGTTACCCTCAAGCTTTTCCAGCCTGTTGCCCGGAGGAACTCTCAAATCCTCCAGCCTTGCAGCGGCATGCACCATGTTTAGCTTACGTCGTGCTACATTCTCGATCGCTTGCCACTGCCGGACTCGTTCATCGTTGAAGAGCCTCTCGGTATCCTCCGTTTTGAACGACCTGATCACGCAGCAAGTGTATAATGCTACGCATTACATGTAAAGCATTATACCAATGCCACGACCAAAAGCCGCAACGTTAGGATGATTTACGACCGAGAAAAATTGTGTGGCGCGGGCCGCCCTTTTTCAGGCGACCACGCACTCGCTGCACCTGAACATCGAACCCGCCCTCGCGCAAGAGCTGCTCGAACTTTCGATCCTCTCGCGCCGCCCAGACAGCCAGCACCCCCTCCATTTTCAGAGCCGCGCGGGCGGCCCCTATTCCGCACTTGTCATAGAGCCCGGCGTTCTTCGAGGCGGAAAATGCGGCCGGACCATTGTCCACGTCCAGTAGGACGGCATCGAATTGCCCGCGCCCTGAACGGAGTGTTGCGCCAACGTCCTCTGTCGCTACTCGCACCCGCTTATCCTTCAGCGGGTGTCCCGCCAAATGCCCGAGCTCGCCACGATTCCACTCCACCACCGCGGGCACCAGCTCGGCGACGACAACCATGGCATCCGGTGAGAGAAGATCCAGCGTGGCACGTAGCGTAAAACCCATGCCAAGACCGCCAATCAGCACGCAAGGCTGCTTCAGCCCTCTTATCCCTTCGCACGCGAACGCGGCCAGCGCCTCTTCCGAACCGTGCATGCGGCTGGACATAAGGATCGCGCCGTCGGCCAATATGAGGTACTCGTCGTCGCGACGAATCAGCTTCATGACGGTACCGTCTGGACACTCCGTCTGGCCGAGCAACTCGATAGGCTTCACGAATCTGATGTTACAGGACAGAAAAACCCAAGTAAAAAATGCACCGCTGAACCCTGCTTAAGATTCAACTTTGGTCAGCATGCGCCGCAAAAAGCGGCGTTCCACGTCGTTGGTGGCGAGTGCGAGCGCGCGACGATACGCGTCGGCTGCTTCGCCGGTTCTTCCAAGCCGCCGAAGCAAATCGGCACGTGCCGAATGGAGAAGGTGAAATTCAGCAAGCGCGCCGCGCTTTTCAAGCTCGTCCAGCAGCCCGAGGCCCTCTTCGAGAGAACGGCCCATCGCCACCGCAACGGCCCGGTTGACTTCGATGACAGGCGAAGGATTGTCCCTTAACAAAATGTCATATAAACCCGCGATTTGCCGCCAGTCCGTATCCTTAGGGGTCTTGGCGTTTGCGTGAAGCGCAGCGATGGATGCCTGCACCGCGTAAGCACCAACCGCTCCGTTGCGCAGCGCCGATTCCGTCAGGCCGGTGCCTTCCTTGATCTGTTCTCGATGCCAGACACTGCGATCCTGTTCTTCCAGCAAAATGATTTCGCCATCGCTGCTGACGCGCGCATCACGCCGCGAATCGTGAAGCAGCATCAAAGCTAGCAGCGCTTGCGCTTCCGGTTGTTGCGGCAGAAGTTGACACAGAACCCGCCCGAGTCGAATCGCCTCCGTGCAAAGCTCCCGCCGGATCAGCGCATCCCCACTGCTCGCCAGATACCCTTCGTTGAAAATGAGGTAGACCACCAGCAACACGGCCTCGAGTCGATCGCGCAAGTCTTCTTGCGTGGGCACACGATAAGGAATTCCCGCATCGCGAATCTTCCGTTTCGCGCGCACCAACCGTTGCGCCATTGTTGCTAGCGGCACCAGAAACGCTCGTGAAATCTCTTCGGTAGTGACACCGCAAACCGTCTGAAGCGTCAGCGCCACTTGCGCCTCCGTGGGAAGCGCCGGGTGGCAGCACGTAAAAATCAAACGCAGTCGATCATCAGGAAACATTTCGTCGGTCGCATCGGTATGAGGTTGGGCGGTGGATTCCGTGTAGCGTGCTATCTCCTCGCGCTTCGTATCGAAGCGCCGCTCCCGCCGCAACCGGTCAATCGCCCGGTTGCGCGCCGTACTGATCAGCCAAGCGCGAGGGTTTGTCGGCACACCTTCCGTAGCCCATTTTTGCAGCGCGGTCGCATACGCTTCCTGCAGCATCTCCTCGGCGAGATCAAAATCGCCGAGGAGACCAATCAGCGTCGAAAGAATGCGCCCAGATTCTTCCCGGTGGAGCTTCTCTAAATCCATGAGGGTGAGGGGTTATCTCACCCTCCGGCAGGGAGATTGTCAAGGTCAGCCAGATAGCCGAAATAGCCTGCGCCAGTCAAGCTCGACCAGCTCACTTCCTAGGCCTGCGCGGCCTGATCCATGGAAGCGATAGGGCGAACTTCGATCGAGCCGCGGCGCGCGCCTGGTATACGCGCTGCGATGGATATGGCCTCGTCCAAGTCGCTAGCGTTGACCAGGTAGTAGCCTCCCAGCTGCTCCTTCGTTTCCGCGAACGGGCCGTCGGTCACGACTCGCTTGGCGTCACGTACGCGAACGGTGGTTGCCGTGGACACTGGCTTTAGCGGATTGCCGCCAATGTAGTGGCCGCTATCTTTGATTTCTTGTGTAAACTTGAGGTAATCCTTGTACATGACGCCCATGTCAGCGGGTGTCTGCTTATTCCACTCTGCTTCAGCGTGATAAATCAGCAGCAAAAATTGCATTGTTGTTGCCTCCTGATGGTTAGACGAACAGGCTCCAGCCAAATCGACACCGCAATTCAGGAATCAGCGGGTTTTGCGGCTTCGAGTCTTGAGTCTTGAAGAACCGCTGGATTTTTTTCGAGGTACATTAGCGGCCTTGCTTTTCGGTGCATCCCCAGAAGCTGCGGCTGCCTCCGTAGGAAATTGTTCGGAAAGGCCCACGGGCGCGGCGAGTTGCCAGGCCGCGGCCAACGCGCGACGCAACGTTGTTTTCTTGGCAGCTTTGAGGTTGACGGTCGTACTGCCTTGGCGTCCCCACGCGCCTTTGGCTGGGATGAATACACCGGGTTCGGCCTCCACGAGCATTTCTTGCTCGACGGGAGTGAGCTTGACCATACCCCAGCATTTGTCTGGATAGCCGAGCGTCGCGAAGATTTTCCCGGCGACGCGAAAGTCGGGATGCCGCATGTGGGCTTGCTCGGCCGTTTCCGGGAAACTGAGAGCCAATTTGCGAAAGTCGTTGGGTGTCATGGTGCGCCTCCGACGGACGAGAACTGATATGACAGCATAAAGGTTTGCTCCGAGCAACGGGCTGTCAACCGGGATTTCTGTCCGGTAATGGCAAAGCGCGCCAAGTCCCTTGTAGGGGCACGGACTGCTGTGCCCGTTCTCGTCCGCGCACGCTGTTCAACTCCCAACCCCGTACAATGGCATACTGCGATGCAAATCGCAGTGCACACCAGATCCGAGATATAAGCGAGATCGAGCGATCTGCGAGAAAAGCGAGAACCACCATGAAAGCAGCCGTACTACACGAGCTAGGCAAACCTCCGCGCTGCGAGGAATTTTCCGGGCCGACGGCGGGGGCCGGCGAAGCGATTGTGCGCGTACTGGCAGCATCGCTAAAACCGATTGATAAGCAACTCGCCGCCGGATCGCACTACGCGAGTCCGCGCGAGCTTCCGGTGGTTTGCGGGGCCGACGGCGTTGGCGAACTTGCGGATGGAACGCGAGTCTTCTTTGGTGGCCCTCGCCGGCCGTATGGCGCGATGGCGGAGCGAACTGTCGTCCCTGCAGGATTTTGTTTTCCCGTGCCCAAGGAAATGGACGACGCTACGGCTGCGGCCCTCCCCAATCCTGGCGTGTCGGCTCTGCTTTCTCTAGACAGCCGCGCGAAGGTCGCGAAGGGCGAGACTGTTCTGATCTTGGGCGCCACGGGAATCACTGGAACCATCGCCGTTCAGATTGCGAAATTGCTCGGGGCTGGGCGGGTCATCGGTGCGGGACGAAGTCCCGAAGCGCTGGAAAAACTTCGCGGTCTGGGCGTGGACGCCACGATTCAACTCAATCAGCCCGATGAGGATTTGAAGAAACAATTTGCACGCGAAGCCGGCGAGGCCGGATTCAACGTAATCATTGACTACGTCTGGGGCCGGCCAACGGAAGTGTTGCTTGCGGCAATCACGCGCTCAGAGTTTGCCGCCGTAAATCCCGAGACTCGCTTGCTGCAAGTAGGAGAAAGCGCGGGGCCGACCATCTCGCTTCCGGCAGCTGTGCTGCGAAGCACCGCGCTCACGATCCTCGGAACCGCCGGAATCCCTTCCCCCGACGTTCTCGTCGCCGCGATGCACCAAGTCCTGGCGTGGGGAGCCGCAGGCACGCTGCGCATCGAAACGGAACAGATTGCTCTCGCCGGTATCGAGCAAGCCTGGCAACGGCCAGAACGCAGCCGCAGACTTGTCGTCATTCCTTAGATCGCCCATCGTCGTTCTTAACTCCTCGCCATGAGACATTGTGTTCTTTGAGGAGAGCGATAGCGTATTGGATGGGGATGGCGGCTCCAGGGGTGGGGCCGCTTTGCGCGGAAGACTTGGCTATGGACACTGGAGTACCGCGCAGCCAGAGGCCTTCCACGAGGCCGACGACGGCGTGAGAGTCGCCAGCTATGACCGGCGAGCCGCTCTGGCCTTTGACGACCGGATGACTGAGAAGAAAAACATCAGTGGCGGGGGCGGACTTTTCAAGTTGCGTGGTCTCGTAGCTCAGGACGATGCCGGGAGATGAGTCTTCGCGAGTGGAATCGAAGCTGTACGCATTCTGCAGCTTTTGCGGATGCAGCGAAAGGGCAAGGACGGATTGCCCGCGGACGGCTGGATCAGCGGCGAGCGGCAGGGAGGCGACTCGGTACTTGCCCGCGAATGGATTTGGCGTGGCGCGAAGGATAGCTACGTCATGTTGCAGATCTTTGGCGATCACCGTGACCTGCAACAGTTTGGGCGGCGAGTTCGGGCGGTTTACGAGGATGTAAGGTTGGCCGCCGTCGCGAAACGTCTCGAGAACGTGGGCAACAGTAAGGAGGTAGCCTTCGTCGTTGATGAAGAATGCGTTGCCGAAGAAGGTGTAGTGGTAGCCGCGTGAGGCTGGAGTTTGGTCGTCGGGGTAGACGACTGGACATACGGAGGTGATCGCTGAGTCGTCGGAAGAGTTGGCCTGGGCTTTCGTTTGGCGGGCCGCGATAGGGCTCAACACGCAGGCTAGTGCGGCCAGCGCTCCAAGCGCTACGATAGCGGCTTTTCGATGGTGCATTGCTGCGACTCTCAAGGGCACAACATCCTCGCTTGCGATACTTTGACAAAGGGGAATGCGGGAGTAAATGGGGTGAATGGCTGGAAAAAGGACAGGTGTGCGGACACGCTCCGATCTTTGACGCCGGGAATCGTGCGGAAGGCAGCGAAAAAGGGCTTGACAAATAGCCGTCATTACGGTAGTTTCAGTACAGAGAGAAATAACAGAAATGACAGACACGACAAAAGCAGCGCTTTCACCT
>DATEWL010000295.1:0-3118 GCA_035258025.1 Candidatus Acidiferrum sp.
CGGTGAATGGCGCGGAAGTACACGACTGGATCCAAAAAAACCGGCCAGAGCTGGGATCGAAGATTATTCTGATTAGCGGGGACACGGCTAACAGCGAGACACAGGCGCTGCTGGCGCGCAGCGGGACGCCTTGCATCGAAAAGCCGTTCCGTGTACACCAATTAATATCCATTGTGGAGAAAACGTTTGGGAAACCATGAGTGACGATTTAAAAATACGATTGCTGGTGGTGGATGACGAGCAGAGCATTCGCAAGCTGTGCATGACTATTGGCAATACCTTGGGGTATTCGTGCACGGAAGCGGAAAGCGCTGAAGCAGCGCTGGCGAAATTAGACGCCGATGCACCGGACCTCATCCTGACCGACTTAAAACTTCCAACGCTCTCCGGCGTGGAACTCTTGAAGCAAGCCAAAATGATTTTGCCGCGGGCGGAAACAGCGATTATGACCGGGCATGGGTCGATCGAGTCGGCGGTCGATGCGATGAAATTGGGGGCGTACGACTATATCGAAAAGCCTTTCCGCGTGGAGAAGATGCGGCTCCTTCTGCAGCGCATGGCCGAAAAAGTCCGTTTGGTCACGGAAAACGAGTTTTTGCGCGAGCGCGTCAGCACGGAAGACAACCTCGATGGAATTATCGGGACATCGGCAAACATTCAGGATGTTTTGCGAATGGTTTCGCGGCTGAAGGACACGCGCACACCCGTTTTGATCTCCGGCGAGAGCGGGACGGGCAAGGAACTTGTAGCGCGCGCGATACACTTCCGCGGGGCACTGGCGCAGACACCATTTGTCGCGGTAGATTGCGGTTCGCTGGTGCCGACGCTAATGGAGAGTGAACTCTTTGGATACGAAAAGGGGGCCTTCACGGGGGCTATAAAAACAAAGGCCGGGCTATTCCAGGCGGCCAACGGCGGGACGATTTTCCTGGATGAGATTGGTGAACTGCCCTTAGAGATGCAGGCCAAACTTTTGCGCGTGTTGCAGGAGAAAGAAGTGCGGCCCGTGGGCAGCAATGAGAAGGTGAATGTGGATGTGCGGGTCATCGCGGCGACCAACCGCGATCTCGAGGCCGCCTATCGAGAGGGGACGTTCCGCAAGGACCTTTATTTCCGGCTGAATGTCGTGACCGTGCACCTGCCGGCTTTGCGTGACCGCAGGTCGGATATCCCCATGCTCGTGCATCATTTTCTGGACCGTTATGCGCCGGATTCGCATCTGCAAGTGACCACGGCGGCGATGAAGAGTCTGCTGAACTACGAGTGGCCGGGGAACATCCGCGAACTGGAGAACTGCATCGCCCGAGCGATTACGCTGGGAGACCGCAAAGTAATCGATGTGATCGACCTCCCGCCGGCCATCCGCAGTGAGCAACCGGACAGTCCGGGCAACACACTGCAAGATGCGGCGGCGCTTTCGACCACGGCGCTCTCGGAAATGGAGCGAATGACGATTCTGCGCGTGTTCGAGCAGGCCAACGGAGACAAAGCGATGGCCGGCCGGATGCTGGGGATTAGCCGGGCGACCTTATACCGGAAGCTCAAGCGCTACAATATCCCGCTCAGGTCTGAGCCGGGGGAGGCGGAGGACGCCTCCGAAGAGACGGCCCAGGCTGCGGAATAACGTCTCAAGCCGCGCCGCCAGTCGTCGCGTAAGCAGCGAGCGACTGAGACGAGAGCGTTTCAGCGTGAGACGCATGAGCCACACAAAACCAACAGGAAAATCCTAAGTCTTTCCCTTTCTTCAATATCTGGACCGCCTATCTTTCCGATTCTTTGGCGTGCAGCGTGCATCTCTATCGCGGGGACGTTGTGTCCAATCGCGGAAATGGGTGTACCAATTCGCCGCAGGGACGCAATCCCTAGTACGAGAGTACTGCGGCGGGATGAGAGGCGACGTGACACGATCCAGCGAAACAACGCTCATCGCGAACGAACAGGGGTGCACGGAACGATTGGCTCGCTTCTTTCCGCGCGCGAATCCTGTTCGAGTCCCAGTGCAGATCACCGCACTGCGGGCTGGTAGCACACGTTTGCGGGAAGCGACCGTGGTGGAGTTCGGCGGCTCGGAACACGCGATTTTTCTCTCGAGCTTGCCGCTGGAGTTCGACGATAAAGTGCGGATGGAACGAGAACGGAACGGTGGTACGGCAGAAGCGAGTGTGATTGCCGTGCAGTATCACGAAGGACGTAAGGCGGTGGCCGTCCGGTTCTTACAGCGGCCCTGCGTGTGGGTGACACAATCGTGAACAAGACGACTTCAGCGCTCAATACCCCCGCTGCGCCGCGGATCGCGAACTCGCGTCAGGCGAAGTGGGCTGAGGACCGCTCGGTTTTCCCAATCTATCTGGCGCTTGGGAAGCAGCTCGAAATTGAGATTCCCTTCCCTCAGGAAAAGAGGAATCTCCCGGAAAAGCCGGACCTGGAGCTGTTTGACGAGGTGGAAACCTGGCTGGACGAGATGGACCAGCGCGTTGCGGTGCACGAACTGCGCAAGCTGCTGCAGACGACGACGCTGAACGCGAACGAAACCAGTTTGTGCGCTCTTATCCACCGCCATCTGCAAAAATCCTCGAAGACCAACATTGACCGCGACAAGGTGGACTTCCTGCTGGTGCAATACTTTGCGCTGTGCGCTCCGGCTAAGATTTATCACAAGCAGATCGAGCTTTTCGACGTGGCGCTGGTGATGAAGCCGATTCTGGGCGATGTCGATGACTCAACCCTGGAGTGGTGCGAACCGCTTGAGCAGATGATCGAGAAGCTGCGAACTTTTCGCAGCCTGCGTGAAATCCTGAAGACGAATTTCATCGAGCAGGGGCGCAAAGTGAAAGAAACCGCGGGGGGGATGTTCTATGATCCCGCAGCTTTGCTAGCCTTCGTGCGGTTTAATTTTCTGCTGCGGCGGACGTTTATCGAGCTGATGCACGCCGACTTGATTGCGATTCGTTCGGGCCTTTCGCAACTCGAAACGGCTGGAGTAAGGATCATCGATTGCCACCATTTTGGGCTCACTGCCGAGGAGCCGCTCGCAAAAATTCGAGACGTTGCCGATGAATGGAAACAGCCTTTTCAGAAGGAATACACGGAACGTGCGGTAAATCAGACGTTCGAAAAG
>DATEWL010000296.1:0-7043 GCA_035258025.1 Candidatus Acidiferrum sp.
TTACCGCGGCCCTGGTTCTTGATACTAGTGCGGGCAAGCGCCGGCTTCTTTTGTGTTCGGCCGGCGTATTGGTGGGCCTGGCCGGTGCGTGTAAATGGAACGCCATTGATACGCTGGCTGTATTTGTTTTTGTTACTTTCGCGGTGCTATGCGTCTCACGCTCCAAATTTGCGCCAGGAAATCCTTCCCTTTCAGGATACACCCGCAACGTTGAGCAGATTGGGATTCCGTTCCTTTTCCTTGCGTTGATCGTTGCTCCCATCGCGGCCTATAGTCTCGTGTTTTGGCCGCTGTGCGTGCTTATCCACAGGCCATTCAACTTTCATGAGTTGGCCCAGATGAATGCTTTTATGTGGCACTTCAATAGAACGACGCCCATCAACCGGTTCATCATCTCGCCGTGGTATTCATGGCCTCTGAACTTAAAACCCCAGCGTGCCCTTTCCTATTTGGTGGGCAATCCGGTCATCACCTGGGCCGGTTTGCTGGCACTGGCCCTCTGCCTGCGGCGATTCTGGAAAGCGATCAGCTTGCCTGAGGGGCTGGTCTTGCTCCTTTTCGCGGCAAACTTTCTTCAGTGGACTGTAACGCCGCAAAGCGGCCTCTATTATTATTACTATTATCCCTGTGTGGTGATCCTCGGTGTGGCCATCGCCGTGGCCCTGCGAAGCTTGCCAGCTCGCGTATTCGGCACGCGCATCAGCCTACTCTTTCTAATTTGTGCAGCCGTCTTTTTCATCCGTTGTTATCCCCAGATGACGCATCTAGAGTCCCCATGGGATTGCCTCTTCGGGTGTTGGCCGTAGCGGATCTGCGGGCCTAGGTTTGTTTCTTGGGCTCACCAGTAGCGCGACGGGAGTCCTGCAGGCCCAAAACCAACGCGCCATCGGGACGGTCCCGTATCGGTAGGTGAGACGACGCTTGCAGCAAGAGAAACTGTTTATTCGTTCTCGTTCAGGCGCGGCGTTCCTAACTAGGTTTCTAGTGATTCCCTCGGGCAACGCCTCTCTATAGTGGACGAGCTGGCGCTAGTAAGAGGCCTTGGTCTTCACTAGCGGACCTTTGCACAGAGCAGTCTCCTACCATCGAGCGTCACGCGTGCGGATGGATGCTCCACCGCGAAGCTGCGAAAGAAAGGTTTAAAAGTCGAACTGCGAGTGGGTGCAGCCCATCAATAGAAAGGCCGTCCTGCTTTTGGCACGCGCTGCGTTAGGACACCGCAGACATGCCTAAGAGGACGGCCTCTATCCAAGCCAAACCGAAGATTCTGTATATCCTGCGAGCCATGCGGCCCAGGAGCACTCGGTCCAAATTACCCAGGGATGATTCTGGGTGTCAGGAAGAACAGCAACTCCTGCGATTGGATCGAGACGGTTGTCCGTTTGAAGAGGTTTCCGATCAGTGGCAAGCTACCGACGAGTGGAACCTCAGAGATGTTCGTGTTCTGTGTATTGACGATGATTCCGCCAATCACGACCGTACCGCCGTCCGGAACCAACACTTTGGTCTGCGCGGACTGCGTGTCCAGCGCCGGGATACCTTGTACGCGCGGAATACCTTGATCGATCTGCGTATTTTCCACGAGCACGTCCATGAAGATTGTGCCTTCGATGGTAATTTGCGGCGTCACTTCCAACTGCAACACGGCGTCGATGAACTGCACCGAGATTGTGTTGTTGATGGTCGTTTGAATGGGCAACTTGACGCCCTGCTTGATGACCGCTTTTTCGTTGTTCTGCGTCACGATGCGTGGTTTGGAGAGCAGCTTGCCAACGCCCTTGGCTTCCGCAGCCGTGATAAAGAAGTCGATGGCGAAGTTGGGCGAACGGTGACCGAAGTAGAGGCCGCTCGTCGGAACGCCAGCTCCCAGGCTCGTAGCTAACGGAATGCCGGGAGTGCTAGATCCGCCGGACCCGCCGGTTGGCGTAGCGATGACTGGCGGCTGAGGAAGACCTGTTCCCGTCACAATGGGGCTGGCGCCAACCTGAGGAGCACCAGCATAGAGCGAACGACCACCTGTGGTTGACCCGGCAAATCCGAGTTCCGTGCCAATGTCCTGGGAGAAAGCGCGAGAGGCAGAAATCACGCGCGCTTCGATTTCCACCTGCTGCGACTTGCGGTCGAGTTGGTGTAGAAGATTGTCGATGGTCGGAATGACCGAAGGAATATCGCGAATGATAATCTGATTCGAGCGGTCATCCGAAAGGATATCGCCACGCGCGCTGAGGAACTTCTTCAGCGTGTCTTTCATTGTGGCCGCTTTTGCATAGCTCAGTACACGCGTTACGGTCACGGGAGCAATGGCTTCCGCCTGCGCCTTTTCGAGGTCGCGCTGTGTCTCCGCCTCCGTCTTCAGCGTGGTGCGCGTCGCGATGCGCAACACGTTTCCGTTGAGCTGCTTGTCCAGACCGTTGTTCTGGAGAACGATATCCAGAGCCTGATCCCACGGCACTTCATCCAGAACGATCGTCAGCGTCCCTTTGACCGCGGGGTCTAGCACGACGTTCAGCCCGCTAATCTCGTGGATCAACCGGAAAAAGTCGCGTAGATCAACGTCTTTCAAGTTCACTGAGATCGGCTCTCCCGTGTACTTTCCAACTACAGCGGGAGGGGCCGATGCTTGCGATTGCTGGGCCTGCGCCGAGGATGCCGCCAGTCTATTGGCAGCCGCATTCGACGCTTGAGCAGCTTGCTGCGCCGCATCTTGCGCTGTTGCCGGACGCGCTGGCTCATTCGACCTGCCGAAAGAGGCGAGGACGACTGAGGGCTGGGTCAGTTCGCCGGGCAAAGCGAAGCGAGGAGCTGGAATCTGCAAGGAACTTGAAGGCCGGGCACTGGTGTGCGGTGCCGCTGCGCTGTATTCGAAGGCAGCACGCGTCTTCGGCTCTTGCTCCGAAGTCACAGTCTGGGGATTCGAAGGCGCTGAACTGGGGCCTTCGGGCTGCGCGTCAAAAAGGACCACGACCGCCGTTCCGTCATGCGAAATCTGATAAGGCGACACGCCAGTCAGGTCGACGACCACGCGGGCAACGTTCGGCCGGTACTGCCCGAGGCGCACGTCGCGGACAGGTTCCGACACGCCCGGAATGATTGTCTTATCGACCGCCAATCGCGTGCCGGAGAAGTCCAGCACCAACCGCTCTGGATTCTGCATGCGCGAGACATGGGCGTCGAGGCGCCCTTCGCCCTCCACACGCACACTGGCGCGTTGTGGCGCTTGCATTATCGCCACGCTCGAGATAACCGCGGATGCCGCGGTCGCGCCGGCGGGCTCCTGCGTCTGAGCCAGCATCGGGCTCACGCCCAACACTGCGCTCGAGAGGATCAGGCAGCCGCACCGAAAGGCGGGCCAATTCGTCTTCATTGCTGTTCTCCTGCACTGGAGTAAATTCTCTTGTTCACTTGGCGTTCCACGGGCTTGCCAAACGCGTCTTTCCCGATTTCATGGAACGAAACGCCATCCATCGCAATCTTTTCTACGCGTCCGTCGTACAACTGATCGCCTTCACGGAGAAAATAGGTGCGCGCCTGCGGGTTGGTTACCACGGCAATCATGCCGTTCGGCGCTTTAACGATGCCGTCAAGCCGCAGCGTGCTTACTTGCAGACCAGCTTTGCCCGGAGGCAACACGGAGGTCGCACGGGCCTGCGCCTGTTGCCGCGCCACGAGGGACTCAAACGGATCGCGCCGCGCAGATGATGTTGTTGCTGCTTGTTCGCCTTCCTTCGGCGCGTCTGGATTCACCGCGGTCTCGACAGGCTTGGCTGGCTTGGGAGCCTTCGCCACTTTTTGAGTTGCGGGTTTTGCTGGGGGCTTTTTCGCCGCTGCCGGTGCTGCTGGTTTGCCTGGTTGCGGCGCAGCCGGACTGGCCTGCGCACGCAGCCCAGGTGCGGCTGCCGCGAGCAAAATCCCTAGTACGAGAGTTAGTGCTGAACGCATAGATCGCTCATTCCCGCTCAGGGTTTCCCAACCGGCTTGACTGCGGACTTCGCCCCGGGTGCTCCGGCGCTCGGTCCAACGTCAGCTGGCTTGGTAAAGAAAGTCGTTGCCGTAAAAACTGCAGATACCGTGGTCCCAGGCCGAATCGGATACTTTGTGACCTTAGACTTGTCTGGATCAGCAAATTCCAAATCGCCAACGTTGATAATTCTCGACAGCCGGCCCAACCGCCCGAAAAAATCCATCAGATTGAAGTACGGCCCGTCTGCTTGCACTTCGAAAGGCATTTCATAGTGAAAGTCACGCGGCACGATCGCTTGCGCTGTCAGCCGCCGAAGCTGAACGTTGGAAGCGCTCGCTGCGCCTTGTAGCAGGCGGATGAACTCATCCGTCTCTTTTTCTTCCGGAACGATGGTCTTCAGCGTGTCCAGTTGCTTCGAGAGCGCATCCATCTGCTGCTTCAATTCGCCATAGCGCTGCCTGTAAACTTGTAATTGCTGCACTTCGGTATTCAAAGTAGAGCGCTGCTGAACGGCCTTGTCGACGGCATCGCGTTCCTGGGCCACTGGCGACAGCGGAATGTACACTCCCAGGAGGAGCACCACGACCGCGATGGCCACTGCCACGAGGCCTTGCATGAACACCGACATGTCACGAAACGGATTGGCCATGGTCGTCCCTTATCCCTTCTTCGCCGGAGTCGCGGCTGGCGCGGCTTTCGTCGGCACGTTGGCCGGCTTCGCCTGCGCCGGAGGTGCTGCAACTGGCTGCGGCGGAGTGATTTCAGCGGACAACTGGAAATTGAATGTCTGCACGGCGCTGGCCTTGTCGTCTTGCTTCGTTTCCTTAATTTCTACTTTCTGGAAATAGCCGGAGCGCTTCAAAGCCGTGATGAAATTGGCGACCGCGTTGACGGAGGCCGAAGAACCCTCAACCGTCAGGGTCGATCCCTTCCGGGTCATGGTCGTCAGCCAAAGATTTTCTGTTCTGGAAACCGTGTTCGCCACCATGTCCAGCAGGTCTTGCCCGCCGGTGCGGTCGCGCTGCAGCTGTTCAATGGTCGATACTCTCTGCTGCAGAACCTGTTTCTGTTTATCGAAAGCCTCGACCTGCTGTTTGATACTTTCGAGGTCGGTCTTCTGGGCCTGCAAGGTCTTGATCTTGGTGTTTTCGGCATTGAGCTGCTGTTGCCATGAATAGTAGAGGAAACCAAGAACGAGAACGCCGAGAACCAAGCCGGCGCCGATGAAAAGCACAGGAAGCGCTGCCCCCGTATCGACTGGCCTCCGCGATGCTTTAGGCCGAATTTGTCCGAGAAGGTTTATGCGGATCATGGTTAGTCAAAGCTCCTCAGTGCCAGACCCACGGCAATGGCCAGCCGCGGCGACATCTCGCGGATTTGGTCATCGCTGTGCCGGCCGGGATTGACGAGCACTTTCCGGAAAGGATTCAACTCCTCAACAGGCATCGCAAATTCTTCTCTGAGCAAGTCCACTAGGCCAGGGACGCGGGCGGTTCCGCCTGCAACGACGATGCGCTGAATATTCTCGCCGCTCGCCGTCGCCCGGAAGAAGTCAAACGTCTTCTGAATTTCCAGCGTCAGAATGTCCGAGACGCTGCGCAGAATCTGTTGTTTTTGCTCGTCAGTCACGCTGGGGAGCGTATCGCCCTTCTTCAAGCGCTCCGCATCCTCAAAGCTCAAGTCCAATTCTTTCTGAAGCGCATCCGTGTATTGGTTTCCGCCCACGCTCACGTCGCGCGTGAACAGTGGAACTCCGCCGCGGACGATATTAATGTTCATCACGCTCGCGCCGATGTTCAGCAGCGCCACGGTTTGTCCTGCGTCCGGTTCGTAGTTCACTTCGAAGCAGTTCTGCAAGCCGAACGCATCGATGTCCACAACCACCGGCGTCTTGCCCGCCTGCGCCAGTACGTTTGTGTGGTTCAGAATCTTGTCCTTCTTTACCGCCACCAGCAGGACGTCCATTTGTGCGTCCATCGACTCCAACAATTGGTAGCTCAGGTTCACGTCGGCGATATCGAACGGAATATGCTGGCTGGCTTCCGAAGGAATCCGGTCGTACAACTCTTCCTCGGTCATCAAAGGAAGCGGCACTCTCTTTACAATCACCGAATGGCCGGAAACCGAGGTCGCCACGTTCTTCGTCTTCACCCTCTGCGCGTCGAAAATCTTGCTGATCGCGTTGGCCACTTGCGGCGCGTCCATGATCGCGCCATCCACGACGGTGTCCTGCGCCAGCGATTCCATACCAAAGCTAACAAGCTCGTAGCCGGCCTTTGTGGCCTTCAGCTCGACTGCTTTGATCGAGCTTGAGCCGATGTCCAGCCCTACCAGTTGCCTTGATTTTTTGCCCATTCCCAACATGTTTCGGCCTCTTTCGCCTTCACGATCGGCAAACTATCGGCGCCTCGCATGCGCCTGGCTCATTTTCCGTTCCATCCAGCGGTCCAGAATCGTCTTACGCAGTTTCCAACGATTACCTAATTTGAACGCGGGAATTTCGCCCTCAGTGATGTAACGGTACAGGGTATCCGGGGAGATCCCCAGATACTGCGACGCCTGTCTCACATTCATCACTTCACGCGATTCATTCACGAGGAACGTCACCCTGGCGCCCGAACTGACGCCAAACCCCACCACTGCCAAGTGCACCCCTGCTGCGCTGCGGATGGTTCGAGGTGCGGCCCGTGCAAGCTTTATGACATTCAGAACCTCAGAGCGTCAAGGGATTCTGTACCGGAGTTGCCTTAAAACTACCCCTATTCGTAGGCAGTTCTGGGGTATTAGGGGAGGTTGATACTATACATTGTGTATGGCTTTAATGCTAACCACCACTAATTGTATTTTTCTGCCGCTCTAGCCTGTCCGGAGGGACGGTTATGCTTTGAAGTCAATCATCCGCATCTCGTTCACGCAATTCTATAATTGCAGCGTTTTCCAAATCGCCGCAACACGCGCGCGCGTTCCTTCATCCATTTTTATTTCATCCGGCCACGGACGCGTGAATCCTTCGGATTCCCATTTGCGCGTTGCGTCGATTCCCATTTTTGAACCGTAATCTTGCAGACGCGACGCGTGGTCC
>DATEWL010000297.1:0-4068 GCA_035258025.1 Candidatus Acidiferrum sp.
CAAAGTCTTTCTCTGGACGCGCTCTCAAGAAGATTCTGCACTCTTGCACCAATCCGCGGATGCTCTAGCCCGCGCCATTCAAACTTACGATGCCACCTTTGGCGCCCGCAGCAAAAAGCCGCAGCCATTTTGGATTGTGGAATGTCCTGTGTCCGCCGGTTGTTTTGCCGCCGCGGAATCCTCCTACGCAAATTTGTTGAGTGCGGAGCCTCGCGCCATTTCCTCCGAACTCGCCTCGCTCGACACATTGCTAATCGATTTTAGTGGCGGAGCGCCGAAGCTTGCCGCCGCCGCACCTGGGCTGGCCGCCAGTTGGCTGGGCTACGGGCAGAACCCTGGCTTTTACGAGCAGCAACCTCCTCTCTCGGCCCTCCCTGCTTTCGCTTCCGCGTTAGGACAAGAAGCTATCGACGGGCCTTCTTCTCGCATCGAGACAATCCGCCGCGCCTTGCGTATCATTCCCAAGAGCGCCGTGGCACACAAACCGGAAGAAGAGAGTGTACAGCGTGCAAAGAGTTTCCTCTTCTTCTACGCTCTTCAGGAGCGCTGTGGCCCGGAAGCTTTCCGCCGCGCAATCAACCACATGCTCTCGGCTCGCCAGGGACGCGGCTTCGATCTCGACGATCTAATCGCCGCGTTCGAAGAGGAAACCCATCAGAATGTCGCGGAGTTTGTCCGTCTTTGGATGAAACGCCCCGGGGTTCCTGCGGAGTTTCGCACACGTTATGAGGATGCTTCCGCTTCTATCGCCATCACTTCCAAGGAGACTATGCCATGAGAGAGATTGTTCTGACGGATCGCGGTCCAAAGCCCATCGGGCCCTATTCGCAGGCCATCAAGGTCAACGGGCTTCTCTTCGTATCGGGGCAAGTAGCCATCGATCCGAAGACCAATGAGTTTGTTGCTGGAGACATCCAGCAGCAAACGGAACGCACGCTGGAAAATCTGAAAGGCATTGTCGAAGCGGCGGGAAGCAAGCTGAGCCACGTCATCAAAACCACGGTGTTTTTGAAGAATATGAGCGACTTCGCAGCGATGAACGAAATTTACGCGCGTTACTTTTCCGCGACTCCGCCGGCTCGCTCGACCGTGGAGGTCGCACGCCTGCCAAAAGACGCCTTAGTTGAAATTGAAGTTATCGCGACGATTTAAACTGCGTGGGAAAACGAATTAGGGGCGGTCTGGACTTTCCAGGGCCTCTTGAACGGCGAAGAAGGTCGCTATGGCCACGGCCGCGGTCGCATACCATACAAACTTGCTTTTTGCCGCCATGAGCGGCGGGCGGCCGGATCCCTTGGCGCCCACTCCTTGCGGCGGAGGCTGGTCTTGAGCCTCTTCCGGGGACGGGCTCAGAACGATGCGATATGCGCTGCCTTCCGGAATGACTCGCGAATCATCGCCAACGGTAATCGTCAGAGCGCCCCGCGTGCACTTCACCAATAATTGTTTCTCGCCCAGAACCGTCGCTTGCCCGATCGTGGGTTCGTCGGACTTGGGCTTGATCACCGCGGTTAACGCATTAAGCGTAAATGCCTTTTCATTGGCCGTCGAGAATGTGGCTGATCCTCTCAGCAGTGTAGCTCCAGGCATGCCGCCCGCTTCGTTGACCGTTGCCACGGAAGACGCGGAAAGTAGAAACCGTGCCGCTCCGGTCCGCAGCTGCACACTCCCAAGGTCGGCTGTGCTCAATTTATCCCCGTCAAAAATGGTCGTGCCAACGGCAGCCCCCGCACCGCCGATAGTCGCGCGGTCCGACGACACAACCGTACCTAGAGGGCCAGCAGAAGCGCCCCAGACAGGAGTCATCAATAAACAAGAAACCAAGCATGCAGCAACAATTTCGCGCGAGCGCGCCATTGAAGCCTCCAAGAGGGCTACTCGAAGAATACTCACAGCCTTTCCCGCCGTCAATAAAGAATCACCCCGTAGAGCAAAAATCTTTTGCCTCTAGCCGCTTGCCTCCTCTGGCTGTAGCAAGCTTCCGCTGTTACAATGCATGCCAACACATGGCTGACTGGAAACAGATCACCGCCCGGATTCGTCGGGCCCGCACTGGCAAGGACCCTGTCGGGCAACTTTCTAATTTATATGAAAAGACCCGCGATGCCATGGTTGCGTTTGAACTGGCACGCTATTTCGAAACCGCAGGCCAAAATCCCGAAGCCGCCAAATGGTACCTCGCCGCCGCGGACCGATTTCGTAGAGCGGATTGGAAAACCAAGGCGCAAGAAGCGGCTGTGAGACTCGGCGCGGAAGTTTCGGCTGTTGATCCCGCGCATTCGGCCGGCGATTTTATGTTGACGCCGCCTCCCGTTGGCGATCCAGAGCCGACGCGCTCCTCTGAAGAGACTCCCGCCGCGTTCGAATCTTCCGCCGCTTCTTCTGAATCCGAAACCGATGCCGAGGGGGCCTCCGCGAAACCTGCCGGAGAATCCTCCGATTCTCCAGAGAAGAAACGCCGCCGTCGCGGTCGTCGAGGTGGCCGCAATCGCCGCAAGGGCGAAGCTTCCAAGAGCCCCGTCGGCGCCGCCGCATCCCGTGCTGCGGAACCCGCAACTCCCGCGAAGGGCTTGCCTTCGCGAGTATTTGACGAGCCAGTTGAGCCCAGGCCTTCGCGGGCTGTGGAGGGCCGCGCCATACCTGCGCTCCCGGTCGAACCGATCGGCGATCCAGGCGGACCTAGCGTACGCGGCCGTTCCGGAGATCCTGGGCTATCCTCCAGACTGTCTCTTCTCGAAATGCAACTTCGCCGTTTGTTGACCTGCCCTCCTGTAAAACTCAGCGAAGCGGATCACGCGCCCGTCGGTCCCGGCGTTTTCGTCCTGACCGACTCCGATCTCACCAGCTATTACTATGTTGAAGCCTGTCAGACGCTGCGCATCGCCGTCGGAAATCTTTTGCGAGGCGGCGCGAGCCGCCGCGGTGCGGATTCTCTCAAACCGCAACTCGCCGAACATCTCGGCATACCGGAATCTCGCGTTACAAAATATCTCGCCGATCACTGCGTCGTCCGCTGGTTGCAACTCGATGAAGGTGCCTCGCACTTTGCCCATTTTGTGACCGCCGTCATTCGCCCCACGCTGAACGAGTAGCGCAACTAAACAGAGACTAGCCTTCCGAATCGAAACACCACATTTCCCAAAAGATGCAAAGTTCTAGCCCATTCGCTCTAGAAGTAACCCCCACCCTGGCCCCTTGAGACTGCCATTCACTGCCCCTAATAACCGTTCAACCCCCATTTTCGACCGTTCAACGTATCCTTCTGGCATCCTCCCCTCCTTACCTTCAAACTATAGGCGTACAAAGACTTATTGGACGTACCTGTGGAAAATGGTACGGTATTCCGAGCCCTGGGGGCCGTTTAGGGCTCGGTTTTCATCCAATTCCGTGAGCAGTTGGGCTTCATTTTTTGAAAGCGAGGGTAGAGCTTTATGCCGAATAGTGTGGGGACGCAGATTCTGAGAACTTTTGACTGGGCGCTGTGCAAAACCGCAGCTTTTACGTTTAACAGCATTCAGTATTTCAACAAGCGCAATCCGAATCCTTCCGTCACGCCGCAGTGGTCGGATAAGCCGCTGCTCAAGTCATGGGAAAAGACCAAGCCTACGCTTGGTTTCCCGCGGCAAACCGATTCCTTGTGCCCTGCATGCGTCAAAGAGGCGCGTGAAGCGATCATCGCCGGTAAAAAAGACTGGCGCGATCTGATGCACGAGAAAGTCGGCGAAATCAAAGCGCAGATCATCGAGCGCGACAACCAGATTTGGATGGTCAAGGATTGCCCCATCCACGGTCATTACGAAGACATGATGGCCATCGATGCCAAGTTCCTAGACTGGATCGAGAAGCAGTTCCCTGGCCGAGATATTCCCGCGCACAACGACGAAGACCTTCACAAGCACGGTTCTTCGACTGTTCGCTACGGCCGCGGCTCCGTGCTCACCGTCGACCTTACCAACCGCTGCAACATGATGTGCGATCCTTGTTTCATGGACGCCAACCAAGTCGGCTATGTCCACGAACTCGGCTGGGATGAAGTTAAAGAAATCTTAGACAACGCGCTCAAGATCA